>JANOQY010000417.1:0-1949 GCA_031414995.1 Betaproteobacteria bacterium | reverse complement strand
TCTTTCGTATCCCGCCGCAGGGTTCGTGAATTTGATCCGCTCGATCCCGTTCATCATGGCGATCTTTTGGTTCTACTTTCTCACGCCGGTGCTGATGCAAAAACTCACCGGCCAACAAGGCGAAGCAGTCGGTCCGTTCACTTCGGCCATCGTCGCGTTCATCATGGTGGAATCAGCCTACTACTCGGAAATTATCCGTGCCGGTATTCAATCGGTGCCACGCGGGCAGCCTTGGGCCGCATACGCGTTGGGGCTCAATTACTGGCAGGCCATGGGTTATGTCGTGTTGCCGCAAGCCTTTCGAAACATGATTCCGATCATGCTCACGCAAGCGATTATTCTGTTTCAGGATACCTCGCTCGTGTATGTGGTCGGCTTGAAAGATTTCCTGGGTGCTGCCAGTAAAGCCGGACAGTTGACCGGCCGAATCGTCGAGCTATATATCTTTGTCGCGATTGTATTTTTGGTGATCTGCTTTGGCGCATCCAAGCTGGTGAAATTTATCCAGGTACGAATGGATCCTACGCGTCAGCGGGCCGTGAAAAATGATGTCACGCTGAACGGGCCAGGGCTAACGCCCGGCGGTGTTTAACGTGCTTAGTGCGTTAAGTGCACTTCCACCAATCTGCAAAAAATAATTTAGTCGACACAGTAAAAACAAGGGACACATCATGGCCATGATCGAAATCAAAAACGTCAGCAAATGGTATGGAGAAAAGCAGGTGCTGGTTGATTGCACAACCAACGTGACCAAGGGCGAAGTGGTGGTGGTATGCGGCCCCTCCGGTTCTGGCAAATCGACGCTGATTAAAACTGTCAACGGTCTTGAGCCATTTCAAAAAGGTGAAATCATCGTCGATGGTATTTCCGTCGGCGCGAAGAACGCCAATCTCGCCAAATTGCGTTCGCGGGTAGGAATGGTGTTTCAGAATTTCGAACTTTTCCCCCACATGAGCGTGACCCAAAATCTGGTGATGGCGCAGACCAAGGTGCTCGGTCGGACTGAAGCGGCGGCGCGTGAGAAAGGCTTGAAGCTGCTTGAGCGGGTCGGCCTCATCGAGCACAAAGACAAGTATCCAGCCCAGTTATCGGGTGGTCAGCAACAACGGGTTGCAATTGCACGCGCGTTGTCGATGGAACCGATCGCCATGCTGTTCGATGAACCGACATCCGCACTTGATCCGGAAATGATCAATGAGGTGCTCGATGTGATGGTCGAGCTTGCCAAGGAAGGCATGACGATGATGGTCGTGACGCACGAAATGGGCTTCGCCAAGAAGGTGGCTGACCGCGTGATCTTCATGGAAAAAGGCGGCTCGATTCTGGAGGATTGCACCAAGGACGATTTCTTCGGTTCACCGCGGAAGCAACGCACGCAGGACTTCTTGTCGAAGATATTGCATAACTAACTCTGTCGGTCGTCCATCTCAGCTTCCGCTCGTCTCGCGCCTACGCTACGCATTCCCTACGGGGGCCCCTGCTTACGCGTCCAGCACTCGGAACATCGAACTCAGGATTTCCTTTCTAAAATCTTGCACAACTAGTTACATGTTTTCCGTCATCAACGGGGCCATTGGCCCCATTTTTCGTTGAAGCGTCACGCATTTCCGCTAACATGCCACTTCATTCCATTGAAAAATAATCATGAATCGAACTCTGCTGTTGGTTTTAGGAGCATGCGGTCTGGTGGTCGCATCGGCCTGGTATTTTGTTCGGCCTGAGGGCAGTCAGGACAGCATTGTTTCTGCAGCAACCAAAGCAGCCAGCCAGACAAACGGCGCGCAACGCGCAGGCGGTGTAAGCACGCTTCCAGAGTTGGCGCAAAGAGTATTGAGCCCATCGTCGGTAGCCAGCGCGCGCGTCGTGGTACCGCTCAAGAGCGCGCTCGCTATCGAATTTGAAAAAGCACTTCAGTTAAAGCCGTTTTATGACCGTTACATGGCCAATCC
>JANOQY010000416.1:0-8727 GCA_031414995.1 Betaproteobacteria bacterium | reverse complement strand
AACCCAGCGTGATTTACATAAACGAGATGGTTCGCAACCGGCTGGCCGTTGTGCAAAACCTGGAAGCGCAATGATTCATTTAGCTTTAGTTCATACGGATTATTTTGGGGAACGATCTCCACTGGATAACCGAGGCGCCGAGAGTAATCCGTGTTGTAAATATTGCCGACCTGGATGACGGCCTTGACATGCTTCGCAGAGCGTTGACGCACCGCGGAAAGTTTGCTTTCACTCTCGAACGACGCCAGGCCATCCAGCGCCCCGTAAGTCTTCATAAAGGCGCGAAAATCGACTGCCGGCAGCGTCCGCATGCCGGGTCTAGTCGAGACGCCGGCGACATAGGTGCCTGCCTTGCCGGTGGTGAAGGTCAGGTAGGAGGCCGCGTCGGCATCGTGCCAATCGGTCACCGTTGGATGGAACACCTTGTCATCCGACGCAATGCTCACGTCCTGCATTCGTGCGCGCGCGACAATGGCCAGATTCTTGTCGAACGTTCCGTTGACCAGCTTAAGCACCTCTTTCGATTGCGGTTTCAGGAAGTAGTTGTCTGGCTTTAAAAATAACTCGTGCGCCCCTGCCGATCCGGCCGCCACTAGAATTGCTACTGTCATCAGCATTGATTTCAGAATATTTTTGTTCATGACGACTATTCCCGTTGGTTGGTTCGAGCGCTTCGATTCAGCGCGATAATTGTGTCACAACTCAGAAGAGCCCCCTTTAATCTAGCGACGCGCAGGACCTTTTTCTCCGCTTGCGCATATTCACAATCAGAAAGAAGAACCACATTAAAACTTCCCTGCTATTTGCTGGGAACTCCAAACTGGAGACGGACTGACCGTCCTCCTTCTACTGCAATGCGGGGGAACCAATCGAATGCACTTTATTCATTGCGGTAACCACATAATTTCCATTAATTTGCTCGGCCCGAAACATGACGCGATCACCAACTTTCACGTCGTCAATGAATGATGCTTTCTCAAGGCGAAAGACCATCGTCATGGGTGGCATGCCGAGGTTCTCAAGCGCCTCATGCTTAAGCGTAATTTTTTGCTGCGCACTGTCCAGTTTTCGGACCTCGCCCGCCGTCATTCCCGTTTCTTTACTGCTTATGGCCGGGGCGCTGGCAGTTTGGGCACTGACTGCGAATGATGCCATCGTGGCCAAAAAAATCGCGGTTGTCAAAGCTGAAATCTTCATGTTTCCATCCTTTGGATTAATGTTTTAAACATACTTCGTCTTGGTCTCCGCAAATTACGGAGACCACTGTCTCCTCCGCACATTTACCCGCCCGAATACTGATCCTGATACCGTCTTTTTCCTTCTACGATCGAGGTAAGACTTGGTTTCGGTGTACTGTGATCAATGTTATCGACGTGTACCAATTTTCCACCGCGAAACGCGTAGGCATGTTGGATAAGCTCCCAGCCGGTGTCGCCGCCAACATAGCGCCAACCATCTGAAACTACGACATTTGTTGCGGTCGCACGCCGGTCAATGTCCACTTGCGCGCGCGACTTGGTGCCCGGCACGACGTGCATGATGGTGCCGACCTCATCTTTGGACGGGTGAAAAGTCTGGTCAGCAATAGCTGCGCCTGCGGAAAGGGAAAGAACTACCGCAACTGCGAGGGGTATGGTTTTCTTGAACATGGCAAACTCCAATGGGTTGAGTCGTTGAATTCACCAAGCGCGAGCCTGGCAACCACGCAGCGTGAAGTGCTGCGATGAAGTGAAGTTTGAACCCGACGTAGCGACAGCAGGCTGGCCGGAACATTACTGTTTTGTAATCCTGGCGGAGCCCTTAGCCAACCTGTTAACCTGCAAACCGAAGTCGTTGCCCTGTCGGGCACCACTGAATTGGAAGCGTGATTGCCATAGATGAAAATACTCATTATTGAAGATGAGAAAAGGGCGGCAGATTATCTTTGCCAGGGGCTGACCGAGCATGGATTCAGCGTCGAGACCGCACTTAACGGCACTGACGGGCTGCACATGGCCATGAACAGCGACCATGACATGGTCATTCTGGATGTCATGTTGCCGGGCATAGATGGATTCGCCGTATTGTCTGCGCTGCGTACCGCCAAACAAATTCCCGTATTGATGCTGACGGCGCGTGGTCAAACAACCGACAAATTGAAGGGCTTCGAATTGGGCGCTGATGACTATCTCGTCAAACCTTTCCAGTTCCCCGAATTGCTGGCCAGGGTACGCGCACTGCTGAAGCGTGGACATCAAACCGTGCCAGACAACATACTGCGTGTCGCCGATCTTGAAATTGACGCCATCAAGCACCGCGCAGTACGCGCGGGTCAGCGCATTGAACTCTCCGCGAAAGAATTTGCCTTGCTCACATTGCTGGCCCGGCGTACCGGCGAAGTACTCTCCCGCACGGAAATTGCGTCGCTTGTCTGGGACATCAATTTCGACTCAGATACGAACGTTGTTGAGGTTGCGATCCGGCGGCTCCGTGTCAAGATCGACGAGCCGTTTGAAGAAAAGCTGATTCACACAGTGCGCGGTGTCGGCTATGTGCTTGAATCGCCCGGACGGTAGGAGAAGGCATTGCTGCCTCTGCGCCAACTTGGAAGCAGGCTTTCGCTTTCTACCCGACTCGCCGCAATCAGCGGGGTGATAGGCGTCGTCGTCGTCTCGCTGGCGGTTTTAGTTGGACATTTCGCACTTTCTCGGCAGCTCGACCAGCGCGCGCATCTCGAACTTCAGGGCAAGCGCGAATTAGTGCAGCATGTGATTTCGGAGCTCGAGTCGATGAAAGGCGTGCCGGACAACGCACATCGCTTTGGCGACCTGCTAATCGGCCACGATGATCTCCATCTGGCGATTGTCGAATTTGAAAAAGACACAGTGCTCGCCAGTTTTTCGTCATTGGCACTTCGGTCAATCGCGTGTTGTGCCAACAAAGCGAACGCGCACGCCGTCACCGACTGGCGAAGCGACGATGGGAAGCTTTTCACTTCGCTTGCGGGCGTAGGCAGCGTGGCCAGTGGCGATACGGTGCGATTTGTCCTCTCGCAAAACCGGATGAATGATCAACGGCTGCTACAGGGATATCTGACGACGGCGTTGATTGCCATGCCCCTGCTGGTGGGGTTGGTATTGCTTGGCGCCTGGGGCGTGGCCCGCACCGGCCTTGCGCCGCTGGCAAGATTCAAGAAGCTGGCACGCGAAAGTAGTTCGGTGTCGCTCTCTCAAAGGCTTGTGCCGGACGACATGCCTTTGGAATTGCGCGATCTCGCCATCGATTTTAACGCTATGCTGTCTCGCATCGACGATGGCGTCTCACAGCTGAATCAATTCTCTGGCGACCTTGCGCACGAAATGCGTACACCGGTTGGCATTCTTCTTGGGCGTGCGCAAGTGACACTTTCGCGGAACAGGACTGCGGCCGATCTGCAGGCAGTACTCGAGGCCGATGTTGAAGATCTGGAGAGACTGACGCGGTTGATTGACGACATGCTCTTTCTGGCGCGAGCAGAGAACGCGGCAGAGGGGCTGTCTCTTCAGCCTCTTCGACTCAAGCATGAAGCCCGCACGGTCGTCGACTTCATTGACGTGATTGCCGCCGAGCGAGGTATCAACATCGAAATTGAGGGCAACGCCAGCGTGCAGGCAGACAAGATTCTTCTTCAGCGCGCAATAACCAACTTGCTGACCAATGCGATAAGGCATGCAACCGCACATTCGACTGTACGTATTGAAGTGAGCGTGCAGGCGACGACGGTCGAATTGTCAATTGAGAATGTCGGCGCACCGATCCCTGCAAATGATTTAAGTCACGTATTTGACCGTTTCTATCGTGTGGATCAAAGTCGCGCCCGAGATGCAGGCGGGGCAGGGTTAGGCTTGGCAATCGTCAAGACAATCATGCGACTTCATGGCGGTGACATAAAAGCAACGAGCAATGCAAGCAACGAAAATCAGGGAATTACCCGATTTGTTCTAATGTTTCCTGATCGGTCGTCGCCACCGATTGGTGGTGACGAAATTCGATGACCTTAGTGGACCGTGAGTAGCTTAAAAATCCTTCGAAAATGTCTGAAACGCTGGCTAGCGTTGCGGCCCCGTTAATCGTGCGAAGTCCTGCACTGCACGACGGTACTGCGCCAGGCCGACTACGGCGATGCTGCTATGGCCAGCATCTGGAATGAGCACTATCTTTTTCGGTTGCGGTGCCGCCTCAAAAAGGCACTGACTCATTTCCGGCGGGATGACATCGTCGATAGTCCCGTGAATAAACAGCACGGGCATGGCGAGCTTACTGACCTTCGCCAGCGAGTCGAAGCGTTGCGTGACAATCCAATCCAACGGCAAATGCCGCAGCCAAGTGCCACGCCGACTCATATCCAGCATTGAAGTGAACGTGCTTTCGACAATCAGTCCTTGCGCGTCTGGATTTTTCACCGCGAGGTCAATGGCGACGGCACCGCCAAGCGAATGGCCGTAAATGTAACGCTTGCGTGCATCCGGCTCGCGCGCCTTCAAGTACGACCACGCAGCCTGTGCATCCTCATACACTTGCGATTCGGAAGGAAATCCACCTTCGCTCCTGCCGAAGCCCCGGTAATCAATAGCAAGAATCGAAAATCCCATGCGCTGAAGCCGGGCGGTGTTGTAGGCACTGTCACCAATATTCCAACCGTTGCCATGCAGGTAAAGCATGGCCGGAGCATGAGCGTCAACTGCAGGAATCCACCAGCCATGCAGGCGCTCAATAACTTGTCCCGCCCGCGTATTTGCGACAACCGGGATCCAAACTTCGTCGTATGTAAGATTGAAATCTTCCGGCGTACCCGCAATCTCTGCGGTTGGATTGAAAATCAATTGGCGCTGCTTCGCATCTAGCCAGGCGCAGCCCGAGCACGCTGCCGCCAGCAGCATGACCAAGGTTGAAGCGACGGCCCGATACATGGTCAGCGTTGGCACGATTGAATCTTTCCTGGAAAACAAGCCCAAAATTATTGTCGTCGAACTGACAAGCCTTGGCAATCTGTTGCGATATAGGATCAATAAAGGTTCCCTTTCACGTAAATCGCCAGTTGGCGGGGTATTTCAGCCAATTGTGCCCGAAACGCCGCGCCAGTCCTTGTGTTTGGTATTTCGAATCAGTGAGCGGATGCGTACAGCAGCGATGCTGTATGCCGATTGCATGAGCGGTATTGCATCTTCAACATCGGATTTCCAATGAAATGGTTTCTCAGGATTCCGGGCTTCACCTGTAAGAAAAGTGCATTTTGCGCGACCCGGTATGTACGCCCCCGCACAGACAAGACCCCCTGGCATCGCGAACATAGGTACTCCTCTTAACCAGTAGCTCAAAGGAGAATATATGCTCAACGAATCCCAGACCGCTTGCCTCGAAGCCTGTAACGATTGCGCTGCCGCGTGTCTTCAATGTGCAACTGCCTGTGTCAAGAGCGACGATCCCAAATCCATGGCGAGATGCGTGGCATTGGACCTGGAGTGCGCGGATATTTGCCGCTTGGCTGCTTCATTGATCGCGCAGGGTGGCGAACAAATGAAGGCGGCTTGTTCGCTTTGTGCCGCCGCGTGCGATGCATGTGAAGCAGAGTGCGCCAAGCACAAGATGGACCACTGCCAGAAATGCGCCCAAGCGTGCAAGCGCTGTTCGGACGCTTGTCGCAGCATGGCCCAATGATTTTCAACTCCCCACGAAAGACACCGATGAAAAGCAATAATTTCAAATCCGTATTTGCGATTGCTGTCGCCCCGATAGCGGCGCTCTGCCTAACGATGCCATTTGCGCTTGCGCAAACCGCGCCAGCCGCCACTCCAACCACCAGCATGCCGCACGACATGAAAAAAGGCATGATGGGGTCCGACGATATGAAGAAGTCGATGATGATGGGCATGGAAGGCATGCAGAAGATGCAGATGTCCGGCGACACAGATAGAGACTTTGCGATGATGTTGAAAATGCACCATCAGCAGGGCGTAGAAATGGCACAGATGCAGCTTCAGCACGGTAAGTCGCCAGCGATGAAATCGATGGCGAAGAACATTATTTCCGCGCAGAAAAAAGAAATCGCCGCGTTCGACAAATGGCTCGCCAAGCAGAAGTAGGTGAATCGACGCACGTCAGTGAGCGTGAGCGCTCAAGTGCCGATCGTCCCAAGTAACTCGCAACAGCGCCAATTGGCGCTTTCTCGGTGGGACGACGAAGGTGGCGCACGCGTATGGTCGTCTGAACTGGAATCGGCTTTGCACAACGTGCCGTTCGATGCTCCCCCCTTGACAAATGCGGAGCTGGTGCAACTTCATATCCGCATCATTGCGCTGGAGAGTCTGGTGACGACTTTACTCGCGGCCGCTTCTGATCGCCAGCTAGCGCTTGCAAGAGAAATGGCCGCATACATTTCACCCAGACCGGGCGCGAACCAACATCCAGCAACTGTACGAGCTGCAGCACAGATGCTGCGGCTTGTCGAGCAAGCACAGCACTTTCGAGAATCGGCGACGCCGTGAATGTGACGTCAAAAGTGCATCTCGTTGGCGGCGGTACAGGCGCTCTCGCCGCCGCTTTCATCATTCGTGGCGGCGGGCATTCCGGCGAAAACATCACCCAATTTTTGAAGCCGCGTCTTTCCTTGGCGGCTGTCTCGACGGCTATCGCATGCTGACCACCGACCACGACGAATGCACCTGGGATCTCAATAAATCCATTCGCTCGCTGACCAACAAAGACAAGTGCTTGGTGGATGTTGCGGCATACCAGTGGGTGACTGGCCGCACGGGCCTTACAGCCAACCCCCGCGAAATCCCGCTCGCCGCAAACCGCTAGCAATGTACGGGCACGCCCGCATCCATTGCCACGGTGTGCCGCTAAGATAATTTTCGACCATCAACACGGTCGGCCCCTCATTCAGCCCGAAATGCCACGGGGATACCCAACCGTGTGGGTGGCCGTGGTCAGAAGGGAATGTTGGATTGAACGACGCTTTGAATCCATAGTGGTTCGACTCGGTCAGCTTGATGTCATGAATGCAATAGTCCAGTGCGGGAAGCACGATCTCAGGTGCGAATGGCAGAGACGCCGCAATGGCCCAAGGCGCGAGTGTGCCGTCGTCGGGCCCGTATGGCGCGCCGCGTCCGACGTAATCGAAGAAGCGTCGTTCGATCCCATCAACGTTGAAGATTGCCGGACCGGGACCTTCGCTGGCAGTCAGCCCCCAGCAATGTTCGCCGTAGTGTGCAAACTTGAGTGGATTGTTGATCGCATATTGCCGCTGCACATGCGTCGCACGTCGGCTGTTCTCGAAATAGTCGATGCCCCTGGCGCGCATGAAGTCATCCTGGATACCGCGAAAATCGACCCAGATATGCGAGAGCTGGTGTGTGAATAGCGGCCCGGCGTATAAGTACTCAACGCCGTAGCATTGCTCCCAACGATAGGTAGACGTCCACGCCAGGTAGGCGCTTTCGGGTAGCGGGTAAGTCGGCGAACCCAGGCCAAGTATGTACAGCAGCAAAGCCTCATCAAAGCCCTCCCATCGGTATTCAAGAAAGCCGCTCTCTGGTTTCCAGCCGTGCGTCACCGTTGCCCCTCCGTTCTGTGCCCATTGCCAGTCAGCGCGGCGATAGAGCGTGTCGGCGAGGTCGCGTATCTCATGCTCGTCCGGCGTTGCCGCGTCGAAATAAATTCCCGCGGTCAGCGCGCCCGCGAGCAGGAAAGTGCTGTCAATCGTCGATAGCTCGCACTGCCATGCGCGACGACCGGTTTGCATGTCGAGAAAATGATAGTAGAAGCCCTTGTAGCCGGTCGAATCAGGTTCAGGGCCGTGCGGACTTTTCCAGAAAAAGCGCAAAGTCGCGAGCACGCGCTCGACTGCAGCGGCACGCGTCATAAATCCACGCTCGACCCCCACCGGATATGCCGCCAACGCCATCCCCGTGGCAGCGATGCTGGCCGGCCAATCGGGGGCTGTCTTGTCGATCACCAACCCGTTGGCCGGGTTAGTTTCATGCAGAAAGTAATCATAGGATGCGCGCTGCAGTTTCTCCAAGTCGGCATTTGTAGCTGGTGTGATCACGTTCATCGCGTTGCCTCGCGCACGCTGCCAGAATGGTTTCGACCCCGGATTCCCACCGCTGTCGTCTCAACCATGGCTTTGTTCACCCGTTGTCCACCGGCACCGAAACTGCAAGGGCCTCGTCGACCATTGTTTGCGCCGCATCAACGATTCGGCGCAAGTGATCCTCGCCGATAAAACTCTCTGCGTAAATTTTATAAATCATTTCAGTGCCTGAAGGGCGTGCGGCAAACCAGCCGTTCTCCGTCGTCACTTTCACCCCACCGATGGGGGCACCATTGCCAGACGCATGGCTGATAACACGCTGAATCTTTTCGCCCGCCAAGTCCGTGCGTCGAACTTGTCGCGGTGAAAGCCGCGACAGTGTGTCTTTTTGCTCAGCCGTGGCAGAAGCATCGACCCGGTCGAACACCGGCTCGCCGAGGTCTCGCGTCAGTGCCTGATAGTGCTCGCCAGGATCGCGCCCCAACCGTGCCGTAATCTCGGCCGAAAGCAATGCCGCAACGATGCCATCCTTATCTGTCGTCCACACCGAGCCGTCGAGACGAAGAAAGGATGCACCGGCGCTTTCCTCGCCGCCAAAACCAAGCGAGCCATTTAAGAGACCATCCGCGAACCACTTAAATCCGGCCGGCACTTCGACGAGTCTTCTGCCTAGC
>JANOQY010000415.1:0-12337 GCA_031414995.1 Betaproteobacteria bacterium | reverse complement strand
GCAACATTTTTGTCGGTCGCAACGGCATCTACGCGGGCGTCGATTTCGGCATCATGGGCACACTGGCCGACGAAGACAAAACGTATCTTGCCCGCAACTTTGCGGCTTTTTTTCAACGCGACTATAAAGCCGTCGCGGTTGCCCATATCGAGGCCGGCTGGGTGCCCAAGGAAACGCGCGTCGACGAATTTGAAAGCGCGATCCGTTCAGTGTGTGAACCGATTTTCGATAAGCCGCTAAAGGAAATCTACTTTGGCAACGTGTTGCTGCGCCTGTTTGAAGTCTCGCGGCGATTCCGGATGGAAATTCAGCCGCAGCTTGTGTTGCTGCAAAAAACCTTGTTGCAGGTGGAGGGGTTGGGCAGGCAGCTTTATCCGGAGCTCGATTTACGCCCAGTCGCGCAGCCGATTCTGGAAAAATGGATGGCTGAGCAACTTGGCTGGCGCGGCTTGGTCAAGCAGATAAAAAAAGAAGGGCCGCTGTGGACGGCAACCTTGCCGCAACTCCCGCGACTGATCCATCGCGCGCTGGAAAACGATCCTTCGGCGCGACTGGAAGCGATCGAGAAGGCGATTAACCGGGTAAACCGGACGCAACGCTGGCAATCGACGGTGTTGCTGGTGCTGGTGATCCTGGCGACGATGGTGGCAACCATGTACGTTATTTTGCTGTTTGGATTTGTCGTTTACTAGCGCAGCAACAGGTGATTTTTCCGTCGTCTGCTTGGCCTGTTTGATAAAATCATCGCTTCGCCTGGGAAAGATCGCCATATGAACGCGCTGCTGGGTTTTGTTGTGCTCTATCTGCTGGGCACCTTGGCCATTGGCCTCTACGCCGGAACACGCGTAAAAACATCCACCGATTTTGCGCTGGCTGGCAAGAGTTTGCCGTTGGCCATGATCATCACCACCACGTTTGCCACCTGGTTTGGCGCAGAGACGGTGCTGGGCATCAGCGCCAAATTCGTGCAGGGCGGCCTCAATAGCGTCGTCGAGGACCCGTTCGGTGCGTCAATGTGTCTGGTGTTCGTCGGTATTTTTTTTGCCGCGCGCCTGTATCGCATGAACCTGATGACCATCGGTGATTTCTACCGCAAACGCTTCGGGAAGACGGTTGAAATTTTCTGTTCCATCACGATCATCCTCAGCTACCTCGGCTGGGTTGCTGCGCAGGTGACAGCATTGGGATTGGTGTTCAACGTGGTGAGCAATGGCGTGATCAGCGTCGATACCGGCATGGTGATTGGCACGCTCTCGGTACTCGCCTACGTGATTTTTGGCGGCATGCTGGCCATTGCATGGACAGATTTTATTCAGATGATCGTTCTCGTTATCGGCCTCACGATTATTGCGTTCATGGCGGGCAATCTGGCCGGTGGCCCCGACAAAGTGCTGGCGCTGGCGCACACCAATGACTGGTTCAAATTTTTCCCAGCCCCCAATTTTCACGACGTGGTTTTTTTCATTGCCGCTGCCATCACCATGATGCTCGGGTCCATCCCGCAGCAGGACGTATTTCAGCGCGTGATGTCGGCCAAGGATGCCAAAACGGCCTCGCGTGGCGCGGTAATCGGCGGGCTTTCCTATCTCGCGTTTGCGTTCGTGCCGATGTTTATCGTCGCCTGCGCCGTACTTGCCATGCCGGAGCGAACCAAGGAATTGCTTGCCAATGATCCGCAGCGCGTGTTGCCCACATTTATCCTCACGCAAATGCCGTTTGTAGCGCAGGTGTTTTTCTTCGGCGCGTTGCTGTCGGCAATCAAATCCTGTGCGTCGGCCACGTTGCTGGCGCCATCGACGAGTTTTGTTGAAAACATCTACAAAAATATTCGCGGCGGGCTGACAGACAAGCAGGAGTTATTCGCTTTTCGCGTCACGCTGTTTATTTTTACCGGCTGCGTGCTTGGCTATGCAATCGCCATGAAGGGCACGCCGATCTACGAAATGGTGTCCAGCGCGTATCAGGTGACATTGGTGGGCGCCTTCGTTCCGCTGGTGTGCGGCCTTTACTGGAAACGTGCGACCCGCAACGGCGCCATCGCTTCGATTGTGCTCGGCATCGTGACGTGGATACTGTTTTTAACGACGCCACTGAGCCAACAATTCCCGGCCCAACTCGCCGGTGTATTGATGGCCGGCCTTGGCATGGTGGTCGGATCTTTGCTGAGCAAGCCACACGAGCATCAGGCGCATCCAGTAGCCGCGCATCACGGCGGCGCGGGCCACCATACAGCATAGTCCTGACGCCTGCTTCGTTGTGTAGCACCAGAAGGTGCGGGTCGCCCACTTCACCCCCGACCCCTCTCCCAGTAGGGAGATGGGAGCAAAATGTTCCCATCTCCCGAAAATGGGAGAAGGGCTAGGGATGAGGGTGGGCGCGCCTTCTGGCGCAGAAATGCCTTGAAACCCACGCCAATGCTAGGGTTTCATAAAAACTCTTATTGATCGGTTGCCGGTTTCCGTACGTTTTTCGAGTGAAACCCCACGCGGCATCATCAAATTGCCACATTGCTGTCACTTCGGCTTCACATGTGCACGGCATGATGCGCTGTGTGTGAAAGCTCACAGCTTTTGAAAAACATTCGCGCTATCCTGCCGTTGAACCCCATGTTTTTGCATTCTGTCGGATTGGGCTCGATGGCGTGAAATCTCTACAGTAAATTGTCGATATGCCGAAGTAATAAGTTGAACCCGAATTTTTAACCTAGCGAGAATTGAAATGTTGAAGTGGGCGAAGCAAAAGGTCCGTGTGTTGATCCTGCATCAGGCAGGTGATGAAGATGCGATTGCATCAGCAAACACCGATGCGCCGCAAGCGACGATGATTGCCGCCGCCGCACAACGCGCGACCAATCGCCTCGTGGCAATTTCTTCCGCAGGATTCGACGCGCTGGCGATGCGCAACAATTCGCGCAACGTTCTAGCCGCGCCTGCAACCGTGGCTGTCCGCACAACGATGACCCCGCGCCGGCCCGGCGTGCATGCGCGCTGGAAAGAACAAAACCGCGTGCCATTTCAGAATCTAGGTTAGGTAAACAACGCACTGCGCGATTACATTCGCGCAGCATCTTCAGCGCTAAATATCGCTGCTCACCACTTGGTTGCGCCCACCGCTCTTCGCGGCATAGAGCCGCCTGTCGGCCACTGCGATTAGCGCATCACCAATATGCGGCCCACTGAGTTCAACAGTCGTGGCCACCCCGATGCTGATCGTGACCGCCAACCCGGACTCGATACCAGCCCAGTGATAAGCCGAGACGCTGTGATTTAGTCGCTGCGCCACGTCGATGCCCATCGCCAGATCCGTCTGCGGCAACGCCAGCATGAATTCTTCGCCACCATAGCGCGCAGGAAAATCAGCGTAACGACAATTCTGCCGCATCAAATCAGCAAGCGTATGCAATGTGCGGTCACCAATGGCATGGCCGAATCGATCATTGACGTGCTTAAAGTGGTCGACATCGATCATCAATAATGTCAGTGGCTGCACTTGGGTGGCACGCGGGAGCGCTCCTTGCAACCACTGTTCGAGTGCGCGCCGATTCGGCAAATTAGTGAGGCTGTCTTCCTTGGCAAGTTTTTCCCACTGATCCGAAAAACGTTTTAACGAAAGCGTGATCTCGCGCCGCTCCGCAGTGCTGCGCGCATCCTGGTCCGTGAGTGCGGCCTCAAGGGCACGCACTTTTTTCAATGCGCCCAATGCACCGGCCAGGTCGCCAAGTCCTTCCTGCGCTTGCGAGATACCGGCATACGCGTCGCGTTGCTCGCGTTTGGAGCCATCCGCCAAATGCACCAGGGCATTGTGATAAACCGCGAGCGCGTCCTCAAAACGATTCAACCGGCAATAGACTGCGCCCATTTCATTGAACGTGATGGCGATATTGGCGCGCATCTTGTATGCCTGATATTGCTTGAGCACCGCATCGAGTGTGGCCAGCGCGCCGTCGTAATCCTCAACGATGCGCTGGGCGATCGCATAGTTACCGCGCGCCACCGCACTGATGCGCAGCACGCCCGCCGCTTCGGCTTCATTGGCAAGATTGTCCCATTGCGCGAGATACGGACGATAGCCCGCTACGCGCGCGGGGCCTTCAGGGCACTCCGCCTCGATCTGGCGGTTGTAAGCATTGAGCAGCGAATTGCGCGCGCCGAACCAGTCGGCAGTATTGCCCAGCGCTTTCAGCGCGTTGACGCTGCGTTCAAGATAATCAACGCCCGGACCATGTCGCCCGATGATGGATGAGGAAACGCCCAATCGCCGCCAGACGAGGGCCTCAAGCTCGCGCGCGCCAATGCGGGTGGCGAGTGTTTCAGCCTCGACAAAATATTTGATCGCGGCGGCATGGTCCTCGATCATTTGCAACGCCAATCCCGTGTGCAGAATTGCCTCGGCTTCACTACGCGTGTCCCCAAACTGCTGCGCCTGGCTGCGCGCCTCAGCCGCGACGCGGCCCAATGCGAGCACGTCGCCGTTGGCCGCATGCAGCTCTGCCAGTGCATTCAGCACCAGCGCCCGCTCGCGGGCGTCGACGGTGGCCAACAGTTTCTCTGCGTCTCGTTGCGCAATCACGCCATCACCCGCGCTGATCGCAACACGAATACGCGCCACCTCCACTTTTACAGACGTGGTCGCTGGTTTGCCGACAGATGCAGCGGCGGAAAAGCTTTCAGGGTTTTGCGGATTCATGGTTAATCAATAATTTACAACATCGGCGGGCCGCCGCGCTTGCCGCGCAGCCGATCTGCCATCCCGGCAATCGCCTGATCCATCCGCACCAGCGTGCCGGTGAATTTGATGCCGATTTCATCGTGCAAGCGGCGCGCATCTGCACGCAACATCGCCATTTCCAGCGCCACCGGCTCGCCATTGACCGCGAACGCAATTGCGTTACCGCCTTCGACTGGCGCCAGCGCCAATACACGACCATCAAAAGCGGCGGATAAATTTTCGATTTGTTTTTTATAGCCGTGCGTGCGCCCGAACAGATTCAACGCCAGCAAGCCGCGTTTACTTAAACGCTTGCGGCAATCGCGATAAAAAGACTCGGTGCCGAGTGCACCAAAACGTGCGTTTTGATCGTAACCATCAACCATGATGCAATCGAATTTATCGCGACGATCTTCATGCATCCACGCCACGCCATCGGCGATTTGAATATCGATACGCGCGTCGTTGGCCGGCAACTTGAACGATTGCTGCGCCATAAAAACGACCGCCGGGTTGATTTCGACAATCGTCTGTTTGGCTAGAGGCCGATGCCGGTACCAAAATTTCGTGAGCGAAGCCGCGCCGAGTCCCACCTGCAAAATGCGCTGCGGCCAATCGCTATCGGGGCGCAACAGCAGGCATGCCGCCATCTCGCGCGTGTATTCAAGCTCCAGCGAGTAAGGCCGCGCGATGCGCATCGCGCCCTGCACCCATTCCGAGCCGAAGTGCAGAAAGCGTACGCCGGCTTCTTCGGAGGTTTCCAGGGTGTGGGTGGGTATTTTCAACGCGCTGCCGGTTTGGTTTCTGGATTGAGGCATGCCATGTTACGCAGCTTCGTTGATGTTTCGCGTAGTTTTTTGTCACTTCATCGCTTTCGGCTTGGCCATTGTTGGCGGCTCCGCTTGCCGAGTCCTGACGCAGGAGCAAAAACTAATCGATCAACCCACCCTCATCGTAAAACGGATACGGCCCGTCGAATTTGCCGATGAATGCGGTGTGGGAAACCAGCCCGGAGTCGGGATGCCATTTGTGTAGCTGGTATCCCGGCGGCTCCATGACGAAATGCGATGGGGCGTCGTCGGTCAGGTCTAGCGCGACCTGATGTGCTGGGCTCGGAGTGGTGGATGCCAGTGTGCCGGCCCAGCGCACCTGTATCGGTCTATGCAAATGCCCGCAGAGGACGCGTTCAACTTGAGGGTGCCGACTGACGATGGCTTTTAGGGCATCTGCATTGGCCAGACCGATCTTGTCCATATGGCCGATAAAGGTTTTGAACGGCGGGTGATGCATGATGATGATCGTCGGGCGATCAGGTGCTGCGGCCAGTTTTTCTTGTAGCCACGCCAGTCGTTGCTCACATAATTCGCCACCGCTTTTTTCAGGGATGACGGTGTCGAGCGCGAGGATGCGCACGGGTAGGTCCTCAATGGCGTACTGGATGAATGGCCGCATCTGCGTGAGATAGGTATGGTCGGGGAATGCAGCGATCATGTTTTCGCGATGGTCGTGATTGCCGGGAATCAGGTACAGCGGCACCGCCAGAGGTGCCAGCAATTCACGAAGGTGTGCGTATTCATCGGTCCTGCCGAAATCGGTGAGATCCCCCGTCGCGACGATGATGTCGGGCTTTGTTTTGAGCGCGAGGATGTGGTCCACACAACGTTTCAATAAGCCGCTCGTGTCCACCACCCGGTAGGAAAGTTTGCCCGGTGTTTTGATGTGAAGGTCGCTGATTTGGCAGATAAGCATGGCGGCCCTATTCCAGGAATAACAACGCTTCGGCATCGACCGCAATCGGCACGACATCGCCAGGCCTGAACTCGCGACGGTCAACGGTCTCGGCGGTGATGGTCTGCTCGTTGCCGACATCAAGAATGAGTCGCGTGTGGTCGCCAAGAAAAAATGCGCTGACGATTTTGGCTTGCAGTTGCGCTTCACCGTTCGAGACGATGCGCACATCTTCGGGACGAAACAAGACTTCACTCGATACACGCGGACCAACGCGCAGCATGCCGCTTGGCAGTCGCAGGTTTTCGCCATCAACCACGCCCTGCACGCGGTTCATGGAGCCGATGAAATCGGCAACGAATCTTGTCGCGGGCCGATAGTAGATTTCCCGCGGGCTGCCGATCTGTGCGATGCGGCCCTTTTCCATTACCGCGATGCGGTCACCCAGCGCCATGGCTTCGGATTGATCGTGTGTGACATAGACGGCGGTGATTTTGAGGCTGCGCAACAGGCGGTCAATTTCTGCCCGTAGCGATTCGCGCAGCTTTGCGTCAAGCGCGGTGAGCGGTTCATCCAGTAGCAACACGCGAGGGCGTACTGCAAGTGCACGCGCGAGTGCGACGCGCTGGCGCTGGCCACCGGAGAGCTGGTCGATACGACGTTCGCTGAAACTCTCCAGATGCATCATTGCCAGCATCTCAGCGACGCGCTGTTTCTTGTCCGCGTCCGCCATCCCGCGCACCTTGAGGCCATACGCGATGTTCTCAGCAACACTCATATTGGGAAACAGTGCGTAGCTCTGGAACACCATACCGACATGGCGCTGCTCGATCGGCAACGAGGTGACATCCTGCTCACCGAAGAACACCTGCCCGCCCGCGTCGGGCTGTTCGAGGCCCGCGATGATGCGCAGCATGGTTGTCTTGCCGCAGCCGGAGGGACCGAGCAGCACCACAGTTTCGCCGGGATTGATTTCCAGTTGAACCGGCTCGAGTGCGCGTGTGCCGTCGGAGAACGTCTTGCCGCACGTGTTGAGCCGGATGCCGACGGTGTTTAGTTTAGCTGGGTTGCTATCCATGTTTTTTGACTTTGGCCGGTTCACTCATCCACTGCATCGCGACCAGCAACGGGATGATCATGATAAAGAAAACGATGGTGTACGCCGAACCGATTTCCAAACGCATCGAAGCGTAGCTATCGGCGAGTCCCACCGGCAGGGTCATCGTCAGCGGCGTGTGCAGCATCCAGGTGATATTGAATTCGCCCATCGACAACGTCACGACCATCAGCGCGCCCGCGAGGATACCTTGCCGACAATTGGGCAGGATGACATGGAAGAAGCGTTGGGTGAAAGTTGCACCGAGGCTGGCTGCCGCATCTTCCAGTGTTTTCAAATCGATTGCGCTCATCACGGCCAGCACCGAGCGCACCATGAAAGGTAGTGTGAACAGTACGTGGCCGACGAGGATGAAGGTCCAGCTGATGCGAAAGCCGCTGAACTGGCCATAGAGCAGGATCAGCGCCAGCGCGGTCGCCAAACCCGGTACGGCCACTGGCAACACCATCAGCTCTTCGATCCAGCGCGTGTAGCGATTCTGGCGCCGTGCGAGTACATAGGCGGCAGGGATACCGATCAGCAACGTGACGGCGAGTGTGGCGAGTGCGATACCGATCGAGAGAAAGATGGTCTTGTTGTACAGCGTCCAGACCTCCACCACCCAGCGAAACGTGAGGCCACTCTTGATGCCGACGAAGAAATTCTCCGTGACGCCCGCCATGATGGACAGCACCACCGGCACCACCAGGAAGGCACAGACGAGGACCGTAAACGCGAGCTGAAAATAAAAACGTACGGGACGATTCATTCTTTAACGAGGCTCATGCAGCCGCCGCGACCGTTGACCCGGCCATAGACCGCGCCAGCGCGAGTGCCAGCCAGGTGATGAGGCCCAGCACGATGGAGAGCGCTGCTGCGAGTGAAAAATTGGCGTAATTGGTGAATTCGCTGTAGATGGTGATTGGCAAAACGTTGATCTTGGTGGCCAGTGTGAAAGCTGTACCGAACGCGCCCATGCTGGTGGCAAAGCAGATGGCACCGGATGAAATCAGGGCGGGTTTCAAGCCGGGGATCATGACATCGCGGACCACTTGCCATGGCGATGCGCCAAGTGAGCGCGCCGCTTCCTCAAGCGCACCGTCAAGTTTTTCGGCGGCGGCCATGATGGTGAGGATGACGCGAGGGATCGAGAAATAAAGATAGCCGAGAAATAGCCCGGCCATCGAATAAGCTAGCACCAGTTTTTCGCCGAACAGCCACTCCGTCGCACTGCCGACCAGGCCTTGGCGGCCGACCAGCAGGATGACCATAAAGCCGACCACGACGCCGGGGAACGCTAGCGGAAAGGTGAGCGTGGCCAACAGAAAACTGCGACCGAAAAAACGGTTGCGCTGCAGGAACATACCGGTGATGACCGAGATGATGATGGTCGCGAACGTGACGGTCGCGGAAAGCACGATGGTGGATACTAGGCTGCTGAAATAGCGTGCGTCGGTAACGACCGCCCAGTAAGCCGAGACGCCCATCTCGCCACTCGCACCGACCGACAGCAGCCGCGCCATCGGCAGCAGCCAGAAGGCTGAGAAGATGGTGAGCGCGGGGAGTAGCAGCGCGATGTGGCGGAGTGATTCTCGGTGGGTGGGCTTCATTTTAACGTCGGGGCCGCAATTGCCGCCCCCCTCTGCTTCGCTTCAAGTGTGCCCTTGTCCCTCGGTCCCTCCCCCACGAGGGGGGAGGGAAGTTTTAGCCCCTCTCCCTTAATGGGAGAGGGGTTGGGGAGAGGGTGACTGCTACTTCACTTCCTTCAAATACCGATCCGAAAACCCTTTCTGCACCTCAGCCATCTTGGCGTAGTCGATTGTTTTGGCGCGCGTATATTCGGTTGCGGGAAGGAAACGCGCCGCCGCTTCTTTCGACACCGCGCTCGCACGCACCGGGCGCAGATAGGCATTCGCCCATACGGCCTGGCCTTCATCGGACATTACGAAGTCGAGCACTCTTTTGCCGTTGGCTGCATTCGGTCCTTTGTTCACGAGGCTCATCACGTACGGCACCACGACGGTCCCCTCAGTGGGAATCACAAACGCGACGTTGGCTTTATCTTTGTACTTGGCGCGATAGGCGTTGAAATCGTAATCGAGCAGGATTGGGATTTCACCCGAGAGCACGCGCGCGTACGACGTCTGCTTGGGAACAATCGGTTCGTTCTTTTGCAGTTGTATGAAATATTTGATGGCCGGGCCGAAGTCGTTCATGTTGCCGCCCATCGCCTGATTCACCGCCACTGCACCGACGTAGCCGACAAAGGCGCTCGGTGGATCGAGGTAGCCGATCAGGCCTTTGTAATCAGGCTTCAGCAAATCGGCCCACGATTTTGGAACCGGTTTTCCCTTGAGCGCGTCGACGTTCACCATAAAGCCCAGCGTGCCGGAATGGATCGTGAACCACGCACCATCCGGATCTTTCAATCCATCGGGGATATCAGCCCAGTTGGCAGGTTTGTAGTTGGTGACCACGCCTTCTTTTTTCGCCTGAATGCCGAAGGTCACGCCCAGATAAGTAACGTCGGCAACGGGATTGCCTTTTTCGGCAACGAGCTGCGAAAGCGATTGGCCGGAGTTCTTGTTGTCCTGTGGGACAGTAATGCCGGTTTTTTCCTTGATGAGTTTTAACTGCGTTCCCCAGTCTGCCCACTCAGGCGGACAGTTGTAGCAGATGGCATTTTGCGCAGCGGCGGGCAAGGCGATTGATGCCATTGCGAGTAGCGATGCGGCCAGAAGTTTGATGCGATTGAACATGGTGTTCTCCTGTGAGGTGGTGCGGCGGAATTGATTTTTTGTTTGTGCCGCTAAACAATTATGCCGCATCCACAAGACGGGCATATTGCAGTTGCTTCAGACGAAATAAGAGTCAATAAACTATTGAAACACTAGCACTGGCGAGGCTTTCAGGACACAAATAGCCGGAACGGCAAGCTGGGCGCGGTGTTTTAATATTCTCTGCATCACTGTTTAGTTCAATGCAGCTTCTTCTTCGCGGGCTTCGCCTGTGCTTCCCCGGAGCCGGGATTTTTCGCCGTCACGCTTGGGCGTTCATTTGTGCGTGTATTTCCTCTCTCACGCAGCGACTGGAAATATTTGTAAATGTCGACGGCGAGCATCGGCAAATCTTCACGACATTCCGCAAGCAATTCCGCCATTTCGCGCGGCTTGATCTGCTTCAACGCCTTCGGGTCAATTTCGCCTGCGAGCAAACTAATCGGAAACAAAAGCTCATTTAATTCTTCTTCGTCACCGGCGTCCGTCCACGACCCAGCTGAAAATTCAACGCCATCCAGATAAGCCTGACACCACGCGCTGTAATCGTATTCGCCTTCCGTGGCCGCGTTTGAGGGATCGGCAAGATTGAGCACCAACCCGAGCGATTCTCCGGCCGCCAGATCAGCGACGATCTCTGCATAAAAACGCAGCAGCAATTCTTTCACTGCCTCGGCTTGTTCTTCATTGGCGTACTCAGGATTGCCGAGCACGGCGGGCAACCACTGCGCAGATTTCACCAGCTGCGGCCCGCTAATAGCGGCACAGAGAAAGCCTTGAATCTCGTCCAGCCCCATCGCCTGCTTTTTGAACGCCGGCGTAGCCAGCAGGGACTCGAGATGGGAAATTTCTGCGTTGGTTAAAGGTGTCGCTGGCGTTGTCATGAGGGATTTTTAATTCAACCGGCGAATCGACGAGAACTGGTCGTTGTACTGGCCCACGTTGGCATGGCGACCAGGTCCGTAGGTGGCACAGCTACCGCGAAAAAACGCATCGGTGCAGATTTCCCAGCGTCCGCGATTGACGATGATGGACGAGACGAAATCGTTGAAATTATGGTCGGCCAGATTAGCCAGATCGGATCGCACCTCCAAGCGGCGGCCCTGAAAATTATCATGCTCGTAGAGCTCAACATCGATGCTGCTGACGCCGCCACCACGGTTGTCGGTGTTGTAGTCGCGCGGCCCACGCTCGTCACGGTCATCGCGACGCCGATTGACCCGGTCAAACGCTTCGCGGAAGCCGCGCATGCTGAACTTCGATACCGAAAAACCATCCGCGCCTGTGCCGCGTGCGATGCCGATGGTCGATTCATTGGCATTTGCCAGTTGTTTGCGCAGGGCATCGGTGCCATCAATCACGTTTGCAAACTGCTGATCATCCTGCCAGCTAAGTTTGCGGCAGATGGTGTTGCGCGCGGTGCTTTCATTGCCGCCGTTCACGAGCAGCGCGTAACGACCGCCCTCGTAACACCTCAACCGATCCGGCATAAAGAAAAACAGACATTCATTCGTCGACCGGTTGCAGGCATAACCAAAGGCGGATTCAGAAGTGTTACGCGTGATGGCGACGACAAGTTCGCGATTGCGCTCTACCGCCCAGTCGCCAAAAAACTGCTGCGCGCTGGCGCTCGACTGCACGAGCAGCAGCAACAACGCTGCGGCCAGACTTGATTGGATGCGGGCCACGATTGATCCGATGGGTTTGATCTGCAGTTGGGTACGAGGGGACATACGTTTCCTTTCAGAAGTTATGCGCGGCGTGAGACATGTGGCAGTTTACATCGCGTTTTAGCTCTGTGTGGTGCATGGCGACGTTCAAAAATACGTGAACCTGTCGAAGGGTGTACTGTCCATATGTTGAGTGCCGCTTGGTTCGGCCTAAAACGTGAAAGTTGAGGTGATGAAAATGAAAAAGCTTTTACTGGTATCGGGATTGATGATGGTGTCGGGTTTTGCTGCCGCTCAGGAGGTGGGCAAAGTGATTTCGAGCACGCCAGTCACCCGCGAAGTCGGGGTGCAGCAGAAGC
>JANOQY010000414.1:0-2399 GCA_031414995.1 Betaproteobacteria bacterium | reverse complement strand
GCCGGCTTAAAGTGTGCCGCCTCAATGCCGTGGCGTTGCAGCAATTTATAGAACTCGGTGCGATTGCGCTTTGCCAGTTTTGCGGCCTGCGTGACGCTGCCTTGGGTGAGTTTTAGCAGTCGGGTGAGATAGTCGTATTCAAAACGTCGCCGCGCCTCTTCGAATGAATCGAGTCCCTGCATTTCCATCTGCATTGCCTGCTCAACGACCTTGGTCGAGACGATTTCACCAGACGACAACGCCACCACTTGCTCGACAACGTTGTACAACTGGCGGATGTTGCCGGGCCACGCGGCACCGCTCATCATTTCCAGCGCATCGTGTGACAGCGCGTTCACATTTTTTTCGTAGCGCTTGGAGAGCTCTTTCAGAAAATGCGAAAGCAATAGCGGGATGTCCTCGCGGCGTTCACGCAGTGCGGGTAATTTCAGCGTGACGACGTTCAATCGGTAGAACAAATCTTCACGAAACACGCCATCTTTTTTGGCCTGATTCAGATCACGATGGCTGGCTGAGATGACACGCACATCAATAGGAATAGTCTTGGTCGAGCCAACGGCGCGGATTTCACGTGCTTCGAGAACGCGCAATAATTTCACTTGCAATGCCAGCGGCATATCGCCGATTTCATCGAGCAGCAACGTGCCGGTGTGCGCTTCAACAAACAGGCCCGGATGATCGGCAGTGGCGCCGGTAAAGGCCCCTTTCTTGTGGCCAAACAATTCTGATTCCAGCAGCGTTTCAGGAATGGCACCGCAATTAATGGCCACAAATGGCCGATCCGCACGGCGGCTGGCGCGATGTAGTGCGCGTGCCAGCAATTCCTTGCCGGTGCCGCTCTCGCCTTGAATCAGCACGCTTGCATCGCCCTGCGCAATCCGTTCTGCCCGCAATAACAAATCCTCCATCGCGGGACTTCGGGTAACAATTTCGCTGCGCCACGCGGCATCGGATTTGCCGGACGCCAATCCTGTACCAGTACCTGTATTCGATGTGCCGACGCTGCCATGCAGCGACAGTGCGCGCCGCACTTGGGCCAGCAATTCGTTCGCATCATACGGCTTGGTGATATAGCCAAAAACGCCTTGCCGGGTTGCAGCGACTGCATCCGGAATGGTGCCGTGCGCTGTCAAGATAATGACCGGTAAGCCGGTGTGGCGCCGCTCGATTTCATGAAATAGCGCCATGCCATCGAGGCCCGCCATCCGCAAATCGGTGATGACCAAATCCGGCCGCTCAGCCGCAATCATGGATAGCGCCTGTTCGCCGCTGACGGCAGTGGTGGCGCGATATCCGCTCGCCTTGAGTCGAATCGACAGCAGCTTCAGCAGATCAGGATCGTCATCGACCAATAACAAATTTTGCATTTGCGGACTACTCATTTTGTGGGCGCTAAAGGTTGTGGGTCGATGCGCTGCGTGTCTGCGCGGCGATTGACGCTGCTATCGATGGATTTGATCGCAGCCAGTTTGCGCTCCAACTCGGTCACGCGTGCGCGCAATGCGCGAGCCTCCACTTCCTTGCTGTCGTCCCGCCGAAGCGTGGCCAAGCGCGCCTGCGCGTCACGCGATTGATCACGCAGCTTTTTGCGATCCTGTGCCAAGCCAACGATCAGCACAGCAAGCGCGCGAACGCCTGCTTGCGGATCGTCGTTTGTCGTTGCGTTACCGTCGCGACCCAACGGCTCAAGTAACGCAATCAGCTCCGCATCGTCGCTAAAATTCCCTGATGTAGATGTCGACGTTGAAGCCAACAGCAACGCAAATTTGACGCGGTTGAACTCGGATTTTTCCGTGTGAAATGCGGCGCGCATTTGTTCGCGCTCAATGGAAATTTCGCGCGCATCAAGCTTTCGCGTTTGCGTTATGTACGCGAGTAATTTATCCGCAGCCGATGGTTCAGCTGCCTGAACAATCACGCGCGTCACGGGTGGCTCGACACGCTTGGGCTCAAGCGCGCATGCACTCAGCAGGCAGGCCAGCAGGAGCAATAAGATTAATTTCAATGGCATAAAATTTCCATCAAATGGATGCCGGAACCTTCGGCAAAATAACGCGAAAGTGCGCGCCAGCGGCGGCGATCGCCTTCACTGTGCCCTGATGCATTTCCACGTAGTCACGCACAATCGCCAACCCCAGCCCGGTGCCTTTAACGGCGGAAGTTGCTGCATTTTTCCCGCGATAAAACGGATCGAAAATTCGGTCACGATCCTCCACAGCAATACCGGGGCCGCTATCGATTACTTCAATCACCGCATGTTCTTTGTGCTTGCCCAGACGCAGCACGATAGTTCCGCCGATGGGCGAATACTTGATGGCGTTCGATAACAGGTTATCAATCACAACCCGCAGTTTTTCAATATCGCCCTGAAAGGAAATTTTTTCGCATTCGCGTTTCAC
>JANOQY010000413.1:0-7464 GCA_031414995.1 Betaproteobacteria bacterium | reverse complement strand
TTAATCGCCTTCTCGATCGCTTCCAGTCGCGCCGAAGGATCGTTTTCCAGCGCGCGATGGATCAGTCGCGGGAGTTGCGGCAAGGTTGCCGTCCACAGCGGCCCTTCTTTTTTTATCTGCTTGACCAAGCCGCGCCAGCCGAGTTGCTCGGCCATCCATTTTTCCAGAATCGGCTGCGCGACTGGGCGTAAATCGAGTTCCGGATAAAGCTGCCTGCCCAACCCCTCCACCTGCAACAAGGTTTTTTGCAGCAACACAAGTTGCGGCTGAATTTCCATCCGGAATCGCCGCGAGACTTCAAACAGGCGCAGCAACACGTTGCCAAAGTAAATTTCCTTTAACGGTTTATCGAAAATGGGTTCGCACACCGAACGGATCGCGCTTTCAAATTCATCGACGCGTGTTTCCTTGGGCACCCAGCCGGCCTCGATATGGGCAACCGCAACGGCTTTATAGTCGCGTTGAAAAAAAGCTGCAAAGTTGCGGGCCAGATACGTTTTGTCCTCATCGGCCAGCGTGCCCATGATGCCGAAATCGACGCCCGAGTAGATACCGTTGCGACCGACAAAAATATTGCCCGGATGCATGTCGGCGTGGAAGAAGCCATCGCGAAACACCTGCATAAAAAATATCTTCACGCCATCACTGGCCAGACGCGCGAGGTCGATATTGGCTGCTGTTAGCTGCGCAATATCGTTGACGGGAATGGCGTCGATTCGCTCCATCACCATCACATCCTTGTGGCAATAATCGAAATACACCTCGGGCACATAGAGCAAGGTGCCATCGATGAAATTGCGACGCAATGTCGACGCATTGGCGGCTTCACGAATCAGGTCCAGCTCATCGTGAATGGCTTTTTCAAACTCGGCGACGACTTCACGTGGCCGCAAACGCTTACCGTCGTCATAGGCGCGTTCAACCAGATCGGCAACCACATATAAAAGGCCGATGTCTTTTTCAATGGTGATGCGAATATTTGGCCGCAGTATTTTTACCGCAACGTCGCGCCCGGATTCTTTGCCCGATCCGATAGTCGCGAAATGCACCTGCGCAATCGATGCGCTGGCAATCGGGGTCAGATCGAACGACGCAAAGGTATCGATGTACGTACGGCCCGCATCATCACCATAGACACGATTGAGAGTAGCGATGACATCGCTTGATGCAAACGGCGGGACGTTATCCTGCAATGCCGCCAATTCACTGGCGATATCAGCAGGTACCAGATCAGGCCTGGTCGATAACAACTGTCCGAACTTAACGAAAATCGGCCCCAGTTCTTCAAGCGCTTCTCGAAGCCTGACCGCGCGCGACGTGGAGAAATGCCGCCAAAAAAATATGGCGCGAAATATTCCGCCAAGTGTGCGCGAACGTTCGTGACCGGCGAGAAACTCGTCGAGCCCGTAACGATAAACAACGGAAATGATTTTTAAGAAACGAAAAGCGCGCATGGAGACACGATTTTAGCCTGTTGCACTACTGGGTACGGCCCCGCATCTTTTTCCATGCCAGTTTGATGGCGGCCTTGAGCGCCCGCGCTCGTTCGCGGATGCGCTGATACGCGGGCAAGGCGCGCACGTAAGCGTAAAGACGATCACGCCAACCGGTGATCGCGAGGTAGGCCCGATTGAACCAGCCGATGGTAAGCAGCGCCGGTTTGGTGAGTGAAAATATCCGTGCAAGAAATGCCGTGCCGATGATTTTTGCAATCACAAAAACCCATGCGCCATAGATGGCATGGCCATGCGCGATCAGCCAGAATGCGGCAAGTTTAAAGGGCAGCAGGATTGCTGCCGGGATGATGAACGCGATTAGCGCAGCGTATGGCGGCAGTTTCGCGATTTGTGTTTCGGCCCAATGCATCGGCGGCAGCTTGCCGATCCACGCCATGACCGCCAGCATCCCGTTCCAGACCCACTCCTCGAGAAATATCCAGATCGCCAGCGGAATGCTGAACAGGCCACGAATAAACCGGCGAGCGATATTTTGCGGTGGTGTTTCGTTGGGCATGGGCAAACTCTGGTCCAGCAAAGAATCGTGGCAATTTATGAAGATGCCCGATTGGCGGGCCTATCAGAGTATTTTGCCTTGAAGAGGCTCGCAGATGCTGGTGTTTCGTTAATTTCCGCGGGTACGATCAACCCGGTAGCTGCAATTTGGCGAGCCGCGCATCCAGCCGTGCAATATCGTCACGCAGGATTTCGTTACGTTGCGCGAGATCGTCAAGTTCGCGCGTGGAGATAAATGCACGCCGTTCCTCAAGCAGGTATTCGGCGACGTTCGCGGTGAATCGTTGCTCTGCGTCTTTGCGCCAGTCATGTCCGCGCTGCGCGGCATCAACCATTCGATGCGCGGCGATATCACCAAAGACACGGCTGAGATCCGCCTCGATATCCCATTCCACATTGCGCGCAATATCTGACAGCGTTGCCGCCAATTCGGAGTCGCCCGCAAATACGATCTGCGATAGCGCTGTGGCGTCTTTGGCTGAGAGTCGGGGCAATAGCGCCAAAGGGATGGTCAGCGATACATCGGGCGTTGGCGGAGGTGTTGCAGCGCCCGTGTCACCAACCATTTCCATGTCGCCTTCGCGCGATACCCGCATGCGCGTGGTGACCGGACCGACGGTGACAGCAATTAATTTACCCTGATGCGCCTGCAATTGAACGCGTGCCGCCGGGTAATCCGACAGCACGCGGTTGACAAACTTGATAACCGGAAAATGAAATGCGCTGCCCGGCAACATCAAACCAACTGCTGAATTCCTGCCAGCAACCAGGTCGATTTTGCGTCATCCAGACGTTTCGATACGTGCCAGATTTCGTCGAATGGTTCCACCGGGCCGCCCGCTTCCTCACGAATTTCACCGGTGTAGCGCACGCTGGCGACAGCGCGTTGGTTTTCAGTAGTTACTTCAAGCACGTTCACGTTCAGCGTGACGATGTCGGTTTTTTGTGCAACATCACCGCGCTCCTGAATTTGCAGCGAAAGCTCTGCGTACATTTCAGGCGTGGTGAAATCGCGGATGTCATTCACATCCTTGGCGTCATTGGCCGCTTGCAGACGGATAAACGCAAACCGCGCTTGCCGCTCGAAACCGGCAACATCAAAATCAGCCGGATAGCGCGGTGCTGCAGTGGCTGCGTCGATGGATGCAGCCGACGCGCCCGTCATCAGTTTGCTGCCGATTTCCGGCGCGCCACCAGATACACCGCTGCGCTGCATCGGTGCTGGTGCGTTGGTGGGGATGTCTGCACCTGCCCCGGCATACTGCGTAGGCGCGCTACCCGCTAGGCCATTCTCCATCGCTTTTTTCCGCATAAACATGCGAAACAACATGAAGGCGCCGATCGCCAGACCCACAAATAGAAGGATATCCATCATTTTCAGGCCGCTAAATCCGCCGCCCATAAAGAGTGATGCCAACAAGCCGCCTGCTGCCAAACCGGCAAGTGGTCCCATCCATTTACTCATCCCTGACGGTGCTGCCGCTGCCGCTGCTGCGGGCGCTGCCGCACCGGCTGGGGCCACAGTGTTTTGTGCAGGTACTTTTGGCACGTCCTTCTGCACATTTTCTTTTTGCATGCCGCTGGATTTGCCGCCACCCAAACGTCTTTTTTGTGCGTCCGCATCACCGACGGCAAAGACTGTTGTCAATAGCGCCAACATTACGCCGATCATAAAATTTTTCATGGTTTCTCCTCAATTAAAAATGTCGGAATCCGCTATCTGGACTCCATGACTTGCGACACGCCACCGCGTGATTAGTTCGCAACCCTTGCGCTGTAGGTAAGCTCTATATCCGCACTGGTCTTATTTTCCCACATCAGACAATACGCCTCTTTGGCCTTGGCTTCATAGAGGCCTGATTCGCCATTGGTGCGATCAAGTTTGACCGGGTAATAAACCTGATCGCCCTTGTGATAATGCAGATTGAAATCGAGCTTCGCGCCGGACTCAAAACGGTATTCGATTTTTTGCGGCGGGTTGAGCGTCATGCACTTTTCAAAAACTTTGCCCGCTTTAATGATGATGGGCTTCGATGTCTGCGCTTGAACTGATACGCCTAAAGACAACATAAGCGCCGAGATCATGACTGGGACCGCCAAACGTTTCATAGCTTTACTCCACGATGTAGCGCCACGACACCGGCGGCGAGATTGAAAAATTCAACACGTTGCAAGCCCGCCATTTCCATCAAGCCTTTTAGCGTTTCCTGGTCCGGGTGCATGCGGATCGATTCGGCCAGATAACGGTAACTAGCCTCGTCACGTGCAACGTATTTCCCGAGCAACGGTAGCACATTGAACGAATAAGCATCGTAAGCCTTGCTTAAGGTTGAGTGCACCTTCGAGAATTCAAGTACCAGCAAGCGTCCGCCGGGCTTCAATACGCGTGTCATTTCCGCCAGCGCAGCATCCTTGTGCGTCATATTGCGTAAGCCGAACGCTACGGTAACAAGATCAAACGATTCGCTCGCAAATGGCAATTTTTCTGCGTCGCACAACGCAGCGGGCAAAGCGAGGCCCGCGTTGATCAGCCGGTCACGGCCTACTTTCAACATTGCCTCGTTGATGTCGGTTTGCCAGACTTCCCCGCGCGTACCAACGAGCTTGGCAAACGCCATTGCCAGATCGCCTGAGCCGGATGCCACATCCAGCACTTTTTCGCCGGGCTTTACGTTGGCCAAATCAATGGTGAAGCGCTTCCAGAGCCGGTGCATGCCGCCGGACATGAGATCGTTCATCACGTCGTATGAGGGCGCGACTGATTTGAAGACCTCGCGTACCCGGGCCGATTTTTCGCCTTCAGGCACCTGCTGGAAACCAAAATGCGTGTCGTGTGTGCCGTTATTCATTCGTTGCCCAAGTGCGCCGTTCTTCGTAAGCCGTCACACAAAATATTTTCCAGGCACCGGCACGCTTGGCCAGCGCATAAGAAGTATTGAAACACTGCGGTGCCTGATCCTGCCGGTCGATTTTCCATGCCAGATCAGCCACACAAAAGTCATCGCTTTGCGGAACAAAAGCACGCAGTTCAAAATCTGCGCGCACAAAGCCGCCGCTCGCATATTGTTCGCAAAGCGCCACATTATTAGCATTGAGAGCGGCAACGTCGGCGAAAACGCCGCTTCCGCCGGCATGAGCAATCATCGCTGGCGTATCGTAATGTGCAGATACGGCATGACCATCGAGACGGTTAAACGCGTCCCGATAAGCATCAAAAAATGTGCGGATATCTACTGGCATCGCGCTTATTCCCGGCTGGCTCCGGCCTGCTGCATGCGCGCCAGATAAGATTGCCAGTAATCATCCTGTCGGACGCCCAAATCGTAAAAATAATCCCAAGAGTAAAGCCCGGTATCGTGGCCGTCTGAAAAGGCAAGTTTGACGGCGTAAGTGCCGGTCGGTTCAATGGCCTTGATTTCAACGTTTTTTTTGCCGACCTGCAATACTTCCTGTCCGGGGCCATGGCCGCGCACCTCGGCAGAGGGCGAATACACGCGCAGGAATTCGCAGCTAAAACGAAACGTTTTGCCGTCATCAAACGCAATTTCAAGCTCACGCGATCTCTGGTGCAACTTGATATCGGTGGGCCGCGGAGAGGTGGGGGTCAGGCCGGACATTGTTTCCAAGAGAGAACTGTTTAGCCGCCAATGATACCGCGCGGGCATGTCGGCCTGAAAACTGTCTCGCACCGTCACGAAACTGTCATCCCGCTGAAATATGCTTCAATCTGAGTTAACCACGAGAGCACAGCGCAATGAACCCGACAATCATGGTCGTCGAAGACGAACCCGCCATTCAGGATTTAATCCAGATCAATCTGGAAATGGGCGGCTATCGCGTGCTCACCCACGGTACCGGCGAGGAGGCGTTAAAGCACATTCAGCATGAATTGCCGGATTTGGCGCTGCTCGATTGGATGCTGCCCGGCATCAGCGGCATTGAGTTGGCGCGTAAGCTCCGCAGCGATTCGCGCACCAAGTCCATGCCCATCATTCTGCTCACGGCCAAAGGTGCTGAAGAAGACAAACTCAAGGGTCTCGAATCCGGCGCAGATGACTACATCACCAAACCGTTTTCGCTGCGCGAGCTGGAAGCGCGTATCAAGGCCGTGTTGCGGCGACGCGCGCCGGAACTCACGCAGGACGTGATCGAGTTTCACGGCTTGAAACTGGACCCGGCCTCACACAAAGTGACGGGCACCGGAAAAACGCTAAGCATGGGCCCGACCGAATTTCGTCTGCTGCATTTTTTTATGACGCATCAGGAGCGCGTGTATTCGCGTACGCAGTTGCTCGATTTTGTCTGGGGAGACCACGTTTTCATTGAAGAGCGCACCGTGGATGTCCACATTCGCCGTTTACGTTCAGCACTCTCACCGTCCAACCATCAGGATTTGATACAAACGGTGCGAGGCAGTGGATATCGGTTCGCCAAAGATTGAGCAGCCCACGCCTTGCGGTAACTCAAGGTAACATGACATCGCCATGTTGCCATCCAGCCCTTCATCCAACCGGTTGTCGCCTTCCGTAAAATTCCTGCTCGTATCGCTGGTTCGCGTTGGCCTGCTGGCTGCATTCGCAGGCACCGTTGGCGCCATGCTAGGCGGATCGGCCGTTGGTTTTACTGCGGCCATGTTGGTAGTCTTTATTGCATTTGGCTACTACGCATGGAAGCTGGCGCAAATGTCCGACTGGCTCAGGAACCCCATCGCCGCCACCCTGCCCAATGCCAGCGGGTTATGGGGCGATGTGCTCCTCCAGCTCTACCGCATGTTGCGCGATGAGCGCCTCGGCCGTGAATTAATCACCGATACGCTGTCCAGCTTTCAACAAGCCGCCGCAGCCCTGCCCGATGGCGCGGTGATTCTCGATAACGGCTACAACATTGTCTGGGCCAATCCCACGGCTGAAACGCATTGGAATATTTCGCGCAAAGACGACCGGATGCAGACCATCACTTATCTGATCCGCTACCCGGAATTTATCGATTACCTCAACGCGCGCCAGTACGGCGTACCGCTGGCATTGAAGCTCACGCGCGCCGATGCTGGTGGCGCAATGAAAGAACTGATCTTCGCCGTCCAGTTGGTGCCATTTGGCAACGAGCAAATGTTGCTGTTGTCCCGTGATGTCACCGAAGTTGAGCGGCTGGAAACCATGCGGCGCGATTTTGTCGCCAATGTTTCCCACGAATTACGCACGCCGATCACCGTGATGTCCGGGTTTCTGGAAACCATCACCAACGCCACTGCGGCAGGCATCAATAATCAGCCGTTGATCGAAAAGTCGCTCGCGCACATGACCGCGCAATCGGCGCGCATGCAACGGCTGGTTGAAGATTTGCTGACGCTTTCGCGTCTGGAGGACGAAAGCCATCGTCTAGCCGAAGCGCCAATCAATGTGCCGGAACTGATTCTCTCTATCGTGCATGATGCCGAACAGTTGTCTGCCGG
>JANOQY010000412.1:0-13283 GCA_031414995.1 Betaproteobacteria bacterium | reverse complement strand
CAGAGCGCAATTGATTTTTCTGTCTTTGGATTTCACTGCGCTCGATAGTGCGTTGCGTGCGCTCGATATTGCCCGGGAAAAATTGGCTGCGGGTGGATCGATGATTGTCATCGGTATGCATCCCACGCGTTGGATGGATTTTACTTATGGCCGCAATTCAGCCTGGTGGCGGCAGACCACTGACGGCGGTGTCATTTCCACACAGCAATCATCGCGCTTCTGGTTGCAGCAACTTGCCAAGCGCGGATTCGGAACGCCTTCGGAAATTGATTTTTCGTCTGATATTAAATGCGGCCCTTATCTTTTGTTGGCGGGTGCGAATGGCCACAACGGTCACAACAGTAACGGCGCCAGCAATCGCCAATCGGTGTCACAGGTCGATCAGTCTGAAAATAAATCATGGTTGATTGTGGCCGACGCGATCGGTCACTCTGCACGTGTGGGAACAAAGGTGGCGGCGCGACTTCGCGAAGCCGGGCACGTGGTAATTTGTACTACTGCCGTTGATGCAGCCTCGTTGTCCGAGACGTTGCTACAGGTGGTGCGTGAAACGGGGCGGATTGATGGGGTGCTGCATCTGGCAGGCCTCAGGCTACCGGAGAAGAATTTAGTACCCACGGTAGATCTTGCACTGCATGAGGCGCGTTGTATGACTGCGCGCGCAATTGCACAAGCGTGCGAGGAGACAAAGACAGCTTTGACTTGCTGGATCGTAACGTCAGGTGCGATGGCGACACTGCTGCCCCGCGTCTCGCAAGGCGAATTCGCCAGCCTATGCGATTGGTCAGCTGACGCAACGCTATGGGGATGGGGCCGCACGCTGATGAATGAAGCAGCGAATGCAACGATCAAACTCGTTGATCTACCGCCTCACCGCGCCAAGGACGACGTGACTGATGCGCTAGCGAGAGAGATCATGCAGCCAGATGACGAATCCGAAATCATCATTGGGATCAACGGCGCACGTTTCGTACCCCGACTTGGATTGATCCCGACGCCTGCGCTGCCCTCCACATTATTTTCCGTCGACGCGGCAACTTCGTCGCCCAGCGCTGCAAAGGGAGTTAAGGACTCCACTACGTCACAAAAACAAGGTGTAACAATGCGCCTTGGTTTTGAATTCCCTGGGCAACTACGAAATCTGCGCTGGGAATCCCATCCACGCATTTTGCCGCTGGATGATGAGATCGAGGTCGAGGTACAGGCAACCGGCCTGAATTTTCGCGACATCATGTATGCGCTTGGCCTCCTCTCCGACGAGGCAATCGAAAATGGATTTGCGGGTCCAACGCTAGGACTTGAGTTCTCAGGAGTCGTGCTGGCTGTGGGACGCGATTCAATCGGTTTTTCACCGGGTGATCGGGTGGTTGGTTTTGGCCCATCCTGCTTCGCCAATCGCGTGATCACGAAATGGACTGCACTTTCTCATATCCCAAGAAATCTGTCGTTCGAAGCAGCGGCGACTATTCCGAGTACTTTTTTCACGGTTTATTATTCTCTGCTTCACCTTGCGCAGCTTGAGTCGGGCGAAACGGTGTTGATTCACGGTGCAGCTGGCGGCGTTGGTATTGCAGCCATTCAGATTGCAAAATGGCGTGGCGCAATCATTCATGCGACAGCAGGCTCTGATGAGAAACGCGACTTTCTGCGCTTGTTAGGTGTGGAGCATATTTACGATTCACGCACGCTTGGTTTCGCTGATGACATTTTGGCTGCCACCGATGGCCATGGTGTCGATGTCGTCCTGAATTCGCTTGCCGGTGAAGCAATCAATCGCAATTTGCGCATCCTGAAACCGTTTGGGCGTTTTATTGAGCTTGGCAAACGCGACTATTACGAAAACACGAAAATTGGCCTTCGCCCGTTTCGCAACAACATCAGTTATTTCGGTGTGGATGCAGATCAACTGATGAGCGAAAGACCTGCTCTTACTCGTCGGCTGTTTGGCGAGATGATGCGGTTGTTCGACGAGGGCGTGCTGCATCCACTGCCGTACCACGCTTTTGAAGCCGAAGACATAGTCGATGCTTTCCGCTATATGCAGCAAGCTCGTCAGATCGGCAAGATTGTCGTTACCTATCATCACGACATTGTTCCCTCCTATGTCGTACGAGCGACCCAAGCGGCAGATTCGAAGTCTTTTGTGGAAAATCCGGCTGCACCAATGGAGCTGACTCTTCAACAGAATGCCACATATCTTGTTACCGGTGGCCTCACTGGGTTCGGTCTGAAAACAGCTCAATGGCTTGCTGCGAAAGGTGCCAAACATCTAGCCTTGGTCGGTCGTCGCGGCCATGCAACCGAGGAAGCTGGTGCTGCACTTGAGGCGCTTGGTGCTACAGGCGTTAAGGTTCATGCAGCGGCGTGCGACGTGAGCGACGAGAAAGCACTTTTTGCACTACTCGCTGAAATTGCAACATCTATGCCGCCGCTTAAAGGAATTATTCATGCTGCTGCGGTGATTGAAGACAGCTTGATTCGTAATGTCACTGCTGAACAGTTGCACAAAGTGCTGGCGCCAAAAGTATTAGGTGCTCAATATTTGCATAATCTGACAATAGAATACTCGCTGGACTTTTTTGTGCTCTTCTCTTCGGCTACCACAATGTTTGGCAACCCTGGCCAAGCGAGCTACGTCGCCGCAAATGCAGCACTGGAATCTCTCGCAAACAGTCGACGTGGCGCGGGCTTGGCTGCCACTTGCGTGCGCTGGGGCGCAATCGACGATGTGGGATTTCTAGCACGCAATGAAAAATTCAAAGAAGCTCTTCAGCATCGCATGGGTGGTGCCGCCCTGCATTCATCCGCGGCATTGGACGAACTCGAGAGAATGCTGTTGTCGAATCAGTCCGGACTTGGTGTAATGGAACTGGATTGGCGTGCGCTGGCACGTTTTCTTCCAACAGCATCAAGCCCAAGATTCAGCGATTTAGCAAAACTCGGCGGAGATGCGCAAGGCGAAGAAACCAACGCCGACGATATTCAGCGGTTGCTTTCTGAATTGCCCGACGAAGCCCTGCTGTCGACATTTATCGATATGATTAAAATTGAGGTCGGGGAAATCCTGCGTGCGTCAATCGACAAGCTCGATACTCATCAATCCATGTTTGAAATGGGGCTCGATTCGTTGATGGGCGTCGAATTGGCAATCGCGCTCGAAGGCAGATTTGGTGTCCGATTGCCAGTCATGGCGCTAAGCGAAAGTCCAACCATCGCCAAACTGGCTGCACGCATGATCGCGCAGCTGCGCGGCACTGATGGGAATGCTTCCACAGCGAGCCCGACACTGCCGACCCAAATCCAGCAGGTGCAGCAGGTTGTGATGCAGCACGCGGCCGGTGTCAGCGATGAATCTGTAGAAAAATTTGTTAGCGAAATAGCGGCGGCAGATCCGGCACTGCAACGGCGAATGATTCAGTAATCATGCGCCCCAAGACCATATCGGGCCTGACGGCGCAACTCAAGGACAAGCTGATTCAGCAGGCGCTTGAGCGGCGGTTGCGCCATGCCACTCAATCTGAGGCTGCGCCAATGAGCCTTGTCGCAGGCTTTGGTGCGGCTGACAAGATTCCTGAGCAATATTTCCGCTTTCATTTGCACCCTGGCTACCAGCAAATTCGAATCATGAACGATGGCGCGGCGCGCTTGGGTATTGGCAACCCATTCTTCAAGCTGCATGAGAGCACCGCAGGCGCCACTACTGAAATCGGCGGTCAATCGTATGTAAATTATGCGAGCTACAATTACCTCGGACTGTCTGGGCATCCCTCAGTAGTTGATGCAGCAAAAGCCGCAATAGATCGTTATGGAACATCTGTTTCTGCCAGCAGACTCGTTTCAGGAGAGCGCCCAGTCCATCGAGAATTAGAGCAAGAGCTTGCGCGTGTTTATGGCGTTGATGATGCCATCACGTTTGTCAGTGGGCACGCTACCAACGTCACTACTATTGGCTACCTATTTGGCCCCAAGGATCTCGTGCTGCACGATGAATTCATTCACAACAGCGCTTTGCAAGGAATTCAGCTTTCAGGAGCGCGTCGACTCTCTTTTCCGCATAACGACTGGCAGGCATTAGATAAAATCCTTACTGAGCAGCGGCGACATTTCGAGCGGGTGTTGATCGTGCTTGAAGGCATCTACAGCATGGATGGTGATTTCCCTGATCTGCCGCGATTTGTCGAGGTCAAGCGCAGGCATTTTGCCTTTCTGATGGTTGATGAAGCACATTCTTTCGGTGTTATGGGAAAAAACGGGCTCGGCATTCGTGAGCATTTTGGCCTGGCCGGCAACGATGTAGACATCTGGATGGGCACGTTAAGCAAATCTCTCGCGGGATGCGGGGGCTATGTAGCGGGTGAAAGCGCCTTGGTCGAACATTTGAAATTTCTGGCCCCCGGGTTTCTGTACAGCGTTGGCATGCCGCCACCGGTAGCAGCCGCTTCTTTAGCTGCTTTGCAGTGCATGCAACGCGAGCCAGAACGCGTGGCGCGATTGGCTGAGCGAGGTAAGCAATTTCTTCAGGAGGCGCGAAACGCAGGTATTAATACCGGTAGCAGTGAAGGCTTGGCGGTAGTGCCCGCGATCATCGGTAGTTCGCTAAGTACGGCGCGCGTGTCGGCGGCAATGTTCGGACGCGGAATTAACGTTCAGCCTATCTTATATCCCGCCGTCCCAGAAAAATCCGCGCGATTGCGTTTTTTCATTTCATGTCAGCACACGCCTTCGCAGATACACGAAACCGTTGAGACATTGGCGCAGGAAATCAGGCGTATTTAGCGCAGCCGTTTCCAAAAATTGAAGCGCGCGAAATCAGCGCTGCTTTATACCGACATTCCTGGATCAACTGTATCTAGTCGCAAAAGCAATGACTCTAATAACTCGAAGTGTTGCTCCCAAGTCGGCAACTGAAACGTCTGCATTCTCTCTAGTTGTGCGACTCGTTTTGTACTAGCCACATTGGCATATTCCTTGATCAATACAAGCCAGCGTTGCGGATCCAGGGGGTCGGCGTAATCCGGTATCTCAGCAGCAAACTCGCGAAACACGGGCAGATCGCTCGCAATCACGGGCACGCCTGCAGCCAGCGCCTCGATTAGTGGCATACCGTAGCCTTCTACGAAACTTGGAAAAAGTAGCGCTTGAGCATGATGCAAGTACGTCGCGAGATCGGTGTCGTTGCAACGGGAGAATTCAAAAACAAACCCGTGCAGAAGTTGACTGCGTTCCAGCAGGTCAATGACATTTTCACATTCCCACCCACGCTGGCCAATGACGATCAACCGCGGAGCATTCGCCCCCAATTCTTCCCTCAATCGACGCCAAAGATACAACAGCATCAAGTGATTTTTACGCGGTTCAATGGTGCTCAGGACCACAAAGTACGGCTCCTGAATTGGTCGCGAACCAATTGAAACGCGAGACAATCCTGGTGCAAGAGGCGCGACAACTGAAGGCGGCATGGTTTGCGACACACCAACAGCGAAACGTTCAAGACTGGTGAGAGTGTCTCGCGAATTTGTGACTATGCCGTGACCTAGACTGAGAATATTCAGCATTCGTCTGCGGTGCCGTTCTAATTCACCCGCGCGACAAAATTCTGGATGCGTAATCGGAATGAGATCGTGGACCATGAATATTGGTCTGACACCACGCTTGCGCAAACCGCGAGCATACAGCTCATCAGTGAGGCCCATATGGCCAGTGTTGAATAGAATTGCACCAGCGACTTTGCGCCCGGTCCAAAATCCCTTGCACGCTGCAAACACTATCTCTGGTACAAGGCGCCAATCAGAGATCGGCGTGATGGAATCATTCATCAAGAGCCGGAAAACACGCTCAGAGGTGCTCTGCGGAAGAACGACGTTAAAGCCTCGTAGACTCAATACGGCGCGGGCCACCGTGCAGTAGCGACGCAAATATTCCACGCTGACGCGGTCGACACCAGTCGGTAAACGTTTCGCAAGGCGGCGAAAGAGCAAACGAGAAATGTCTATAAGAATGGCCGACATAGCTGATGTAAGTGCAATGATATTGCAGGTGGGAACTAGGTCGACAGCGCGCGTGCGACGCCGCTGAGTGGTGCGATGAAAAACATCATCTGCGGCGGTGGATTTTATACGGGTTGAGATCTGTCATGCGCAATATGGTACCGAATTACGCAGTGCAAGATAATCACCATTTCCACCAGAAATATTGGTCGGGGCGAGAAGATTCGAACTTCCGACCCCTTGCACCCCATGCAAGTGCGCTACCAGGCTGCGCTACGCCCCGACCGAGACACAATTATAACGACTTAAGCTCGGCTCTACCGCTAACCATTCAGCATTGTGACAATGCTTTTCAGCTCACTTTTGACCAAACTGATGTCAAGGCCGGACTCCGTCTTCGCTGACTTCAACGGCAATGCGGCGGGCTCATCCAAACGATTACGTGCGCCGTTAATGGTGAACCCATGTTCGTAAAGGAGTTCGCGAATACGTCTAATCAGCAGCACTTCGTGATGCTGATAGTAGCGTCGGTTTCCGCGACGCTTTAGGGGTTTTAGTTGGGTAAATTCCTGCTCCCAGTACCTTAGTACATGGGGCTTTACGCCGCATAGTTCGCTCACTTCACCGATCGTGAAGTAGCGTTTTGCAGGAATGGCCGGCAGGCTACTGTTAAGCGATGATTCCATTAAAGGATTTCTCCACAAGGCTCTTCAGTTTCTGACTGGCATGAAACGTCACAACGCGACGGGCTGTTATCGGAATTTCTTCGCCAGTTTTTGGGTTGCGCCCTGGACGCTGGGGCTTGTCGCGCAATTGGAAATTGCCGAAGCCGGAAAGCTTTACGCTATCGCCATTTTCGAGTGCAAGACGAATTTCTTCGAAAAACGACTCGACCATATCTTTGGCTTCGCGCTTGTTTAAGCCGACTTTTTCGAACATTAAGTCCGCAAGCTCTGCTTTTGTCAGCGTTGTGTTCATTTTCGCTTTATTTTCTTAGGGTTGCGCCGAACTCTTTCGAAAGTACTTTAAGTATTTCCTCGACTTTACTATCTGTCTCAGAATCTACTAAAGTCCTATCAGTATCCTGCATAACTATACGGAAGGCAACACTTTTTTTCCCAACAGCAAGGGTTTCACCTCGGTATATATCAAATAGCGAAAAATCGATTATTGACGCTATATTTGCGTGCTTTACGGCTTCCAGCAATGCCTGTAACTCAACAGCATCATCAACCAGAACGGCAATATCCCGACGCACAATTTGCATGCGAGAAATCGCTTGATAGCGCGGAGCGTTGACGTCTTTTAATTCGCCAACGTCTAATTCAAAAATGATCGGCGCATGAGGCAAGCCGCATTTTTGCTGCCACCGAGGATGTAATTCGCCCAAGATACCGATTGCTTTTCCGGCAATTAAGATTGAAGCAGCCCGGCCCGGATGAAGTGCTGCATGAGCCATCTTTTCAAAGCGCGGTTCCAGCCCATGCATCAGCTCTTCAAGTTCGCCCTTGACTGAATAAAAATCGGAATGCGCACCATTCTGACCGCCCTCACCCCATTGCTCGGGAAAACGGGCTCCGTAAACCAACGCGCCTAATTTTTCCGGCTGTGCAGCCAAAGTAGGCGCGTCATGCAAGAAACATCGTCCCAACTCGAACAATTTCAGCCGTGATTCGCCATGATTCAGGTTGTGCTGCAGCGTGGCAATTAACCCGCCAATCAGGCTAGTGCGCATCACGCTCATTTCGCTGGAGATGGGATTGGCGACTCTGATCGGTGTCTCGTTGTCTGCGAAATCAAGCTCCCAATCTGGCGGCGTAAAACTGTAATTAATGACCTCCTGATACCCACGCTCGACCATGGAGCGGCGCATTGACGCACGGTTGCGCCTGCCCTCTGGGATGCGCAGCATTGGCACGTTGGAATCTGGTGGTAGTGCAGGCACTTTGTCGTACCCATTAATTCGCGCGATCTCCTCAATAAAATCTTCTTCAATTTTCAAGTCAAATCGATAAGAGGGAGCAGTGACTAAAAGTGTCTCGCCGGTCTCTGCGACAGTGCATTGCAGCCGCTTCAGTATGGCAATCATTTCCGTAACGGCAACGTTCATCCCAATCAGGCGCTCAACGCGACCGGGGCGCAGTTTGATGGCACTGCGCACTGGCAACTCCCCAATCGCTTCTGTAATTGGGCCTATCTGGGTATCTGCAATGCCACAAATCTTCAGGGTAAGTGCCGTTGCGTATTCGAGTGCGCTGCGCATGCCCTCAGGGTCAACGCCGCGCTCATACCGATAGGCCGCGTCAGAGTTGATGCCTAGCGTGCGCGTTTTGCCCTGAATTACATCCGGGGTAAAGTAGGCGGCTTCAAAAAATATGTTTGTAGTGGCGGGAGTCACCATACTCTCAAGGCCGCCCATCACGCCAGCCATCGCCACTGGTCCACGCTCATCAGTAATCACGAGCATGTCTGGCTTTAATGAAACATGCTGCGCATTGAGCAAATTCATTGTTTCGCCGGCTTGCGCGAACCGTACGTCGATATTACCCACGAGTTTTTCATGATCGAATGCGTGCATCGGCTGCCCACGTTCGAGATTGACGTAATTTGTGATGTCAATCAACGGGGCAATCGAACGAAAGCCTGCGCGCTCTAGCCGGCGTTTCATCCAGTCTGGTGTCAGTGCTTCTGCGTTAACACTAGTGATTACACGTCCCAGGTATCGGCCACAGGCACTTGGCGCAGAAATAGTCGATGCTCTGGAAGCCGCGCCAGTGCTAGTGATTGGCGATGTGCTGGGCAGTCTCAATGTTGCCCCAGTCACAGCAGCCAGATCACGTGCGATACCAATCATGGACAGGCAATCGCCACGGTTCGGCGTCATTTTTAGCGTGAGATAAACATCATCAAGATCAAGATAGGTGCGAATGTTTTGCCCGATCGGCGCGTCATTTGCCAAAGGTAGCAGACCCGCGTGTTCGTCGGACAAGCCCAGTTCACGTGCGGAGCAGAGCATGCCATTTGACTCGACGCCACGAAGTTTGGCCTGCCTGATTTCAAGTCCGGGTAGTGTTGCACCGACCAGTGCGCAAGGTACACGCATGCCAGGCGCCACGTTCGGTGCCCCGCACACGATTTGCAGAAGCGTCCCCGTTCCGGCATCGACTTCACACACGCGAAGTTTGTCGGCATTCGGATGCGGCGTCGTCGTTTTCACGTCAGCGACAACGATGTTGTCGAAAGCGGCGGCCACCGGCGTGATTTCTTCTACCTCAAGGCCCGCCATCGTCAGCGTGTGCGCGAGCTCTTCCACCGATAAGTGGAAATCAACGAGCTCTTTGAGCCAATTTACGGAAACTTTCATCTTGTTGTCCTGTTAACGAAATTGGCTGAGGAATTTGATGTCGTTCTCGAAGAAAAGACGCAAATCATTCACGCCATACTTCAGCATGGCGAGCCGATCAAGCCCCATGCCAAACGCAAAGCCGGAATATCTCTCGGGATCGATTCCACCGTTGCGAAGAACCTGCGGATGGACAACGCCAGCACCGCCGATTTCGAGCCATTTGATCTTGCCACCTTTGTTTTCCCATTCCATATCCACCTCCACACCTGGCTCAACGAATGGAAAAAAGGAGGGTCGAAAGCGAATCTGCATATCGTCTCGCTCGAAAAAAGCACGGAAAAACTGCGTCAGCGTGCCTTTTAAATCAGCCAGACTGATCCCATCATCGATCCAGAGTCCTTCAATCTGGTGGAACATCGGTGAGTGCGTTGCATCGTGGTCGCATCGGTACACCCGGCCAGGACAAATGATTCGAATCGGCGGCTTGTGCTCTTCCATGTGGCGTATCTGTACGGGCGAAGTGTGCGGCCTCAGTACGTGATCGGACTCGGCGATATAGAACGTGTCCTGCATAGAGCGTGCCGGATGGTTCGGAGGGGTATTCAGGGCTGTGAAACAGTGATAATCAGTCTCAATCTCAGGGCCATCGGCAACTGAGAAACCCATCGTTGCAAATAAGGCCTCTATTCGCTCTAATGCTCTCGTCACCGGGTGCAGGCCGCCAACGCCTATTGTTCTTCCTGGCAACGTCACATCGATCGACTCTCCGGCGAGCTTCGCTTCCAGCTCTGCCTTTGCAATGCGGGCCTTGGCTTCGTTGACCAGTAACTCAACCTGCGACTTGACTTGATTGATTGCGGCACCTGCAATTTTTTTATTTTCCGGTGCCAACGTGCCAAGAGCTTTTAACTGCTCCGTCAGAGAACCTGACTTGCCGAGATATTTTGCCTTCACCTGTTCGAGCTCAGGCATGGACTTCACAGCAGTCAGCGTGATTGTTGCGTCGCTCAGAATCGCCTCAAGAGTACTCATCTGGAATCACTTTTCCGGTTATGGCGCTGGTCAGCGCAAAAAACAAAAGGCCCGATTCACGGGCCCTTTGCGTTTTTACTTGAATCAGAATTGCTTAAACTTTACGCAGCAAGACCCGCTTTGGCTTGTTCGATAAATCGCGCGAACGCTGGCTTATCCATGACAGCCAAATCGGCCAACACTTTGCGATCAACTTCAATGGACGACTTCTTCAAGCCGTTCATGAATCGTGAATATGTCATGCCACCCTGACGCACCGCTGCATTGATTCGTGCAATCCAGAGCGCACGAAAAACGCGCTTTTTATTGCGACGGTCGCGATAAGCGTACTGCCCCGCTTTCATCACCGCTTCTTTGGCGATACGGAATACTTTACTGCGACGACCGCGATAGCCTTTGGCCAGATCCAGAACTTTTTTGTGACGCGCGCGAGCGGTTACACCACGTTTAACTCTTGGCATGGTAGCGCTCCTTACGCGTAGGGCAACATGCGATGCACGCTGACCAGATTGGTTGCATGGATCTCAGCCGTACCACGCAATTGACGCTTGTTCTTGGTGGTTTTCTTGGTGAGGATGTGGCGCTTGAACGCCATGGAGCGCTTGATCGAGCCGCTACCACGCGGCTTGAACCGCTTGGCGGCACCGCTCTTGGTTTTCATCTTTGGCATGTTTCTACCTTTTGATTACATTGCCGCAGCAGGTGATGGAACCATTCCATACTTTGAACCTGAAGTCGACTTGGTTGCACAGTTTTACTACCGGAGCCGTGCTCTCCTGAAAATCAGTGTTTCTTTCTTGGGCCAACCATCATCACCATCTGACGGCCTTCCATTTTTGGAAATTGTTCGACCTGCCCCAGTTCTGTTAAATCAGCTTCTACGCGCTTCAATAACGCCATTCCCAATTCCTGATGCGCCATTTCGCGTCCACGAAAACGCAGCGTAATCTTGGTTTTATCGCCCTCTTCCAAAAAGCGTTTCAGATTGCGTACCTTGATGTTGTAATCCCCATCATCGGTACCGGGACGGAATTTTACTTCCTTCACCTGAATCTGTTTCTGCTTGAGCTTGGCTTCGTGCGCTTTTTTGGCTTCGCGGTATTTAAATTTACCGAAATCCATAATCCGGCAAACTGGCGGCTTTGCCGTTGGGGCAATTTCTACCAAATCCAGTTGCGCCTCTTCCGCTAGCCGATTGGCTTCCGCCAGGCTCACGATACCAATTGGTTCACTCTCAGGGCCAAGCAGCCGAACCTCTGTCACGTTAGTGATTTCAGTGTTGATTCGGACGTCTTTTTCAGTAGCGATAAAACTCTCCCAAACGTTACTCTTAATCTTGGGTGTTGATTCTCAACACCTCAAGCTCTTAGCGCAAATAAAGCCGAATCACGACACACCCTTCGTCGCAATTTCTGACTTAATGTGCGAAATAAAACTGTCGAGACTCATTGGGGGCATATTTTCGCCGCCGCCCTTACCGTCCCGAACCCGTGCTGTCACGGTATTTGCCTGCATTTCCTTATCGCCCAAAATCAGCAAAAAAGGAACTTTTTTCACGCTATGTTCCCGAATTTTATAGGAAATCTTCTCGTTACGCAAATCTGCCTCAACCCGAATTCCGACTGCTTTTAAGCCAGCCACGACTTCCCGAACATAGTCGGCTTGATGTTCTGTGACATCCATCGCTACAACTTGCACGGGCGCCAGCCAGACCGGCATTGAGCCTGCGTGATTTTCGATCAAAATGCCAATAAAACGTTCGAATGAGCCCACAATCGCCCGATGCAGCATAACCGGCGTTTGGCGTGCACTATGGTGGTCAACATACTCGGCGCCTAGCCGGGCTGGCATGGAAAAGTCGACCTGCATCGTGCCGCACTGCCAAGAGCGGCCAATCGAATCTTTCATGTGATATTCGATCTTCGGCCCATAGAAAGCACCCTCGCCCGGCAACTCTTCCCACGTAGCATTGCACGCTTTCAGTGCTTCCCTTAATGCAGTCTCAGCACGATCCCATGTTTCATCCGAGCCGATACGCTTTTCAGGTCTTAGCGCGATTTTGATCGCTATGTCCTTGAAGCCAAAATCGTCGTAAACAGCGAGTGCCAGCCGGTTAAAGTCTACGCATTCGCTCTTGATCTGCTCTTCGGTGCAAAAAATATGGCCATCGTCTTGCACGAAGCCACGCACACGCATGATGCCGTGCAGCGCACCTGAAGGCTCGTTACGGTGGCACGAACCAAACTCGCCATATCGCAGGGGTAAATCGCGATAAGAACGCAGATCAGAATTGAATATCAGGATATGCCCCGGACAATTCATCGGCTTTATGGCGAAATCATGTTTCTCCGATTCTGTCGTGAACATATTGTCTTTGTAATTCTCCCAATGACCGGATTTTTCCCAGAGCGATCGCGCCAGAATTTGCGGACATCGAATTTCCTGATAGCCATTGTCCTGATATACGCGCCGCATGTACTGCTCAACCTGCTGCCAGATCGCCCAACCCTTGGGATGCCAAAACACCATGCCGGGCGCTTCGTCTTGAAGGTGGAATAAATCGAGTTGTTTGCCAAGTTTTCGGTGGTCGCGCTTCTCGGCCTCCTCAAGCATGTGCACATACTGTTCCTGATCTTCTTTTTTTGCCCAAGCCGTACCATAAACACGTTGTAGCATTTCGTTTTTGGCGTCACCGCGCCAATATGCGCCGGCTAGTTTCATCAGCTTGAAGACTTTAAGCTTGCCCGTAGACGGCACATGTGGCCCCCTGCATAAGTCCGTGAAGCTGCCCTCCGTATAAAGCGATACGTCCTCGCCTGCTGGAATCGAGGAGATGATCTCCGCCTTGTAGGCTTCGCCAATGCCCTTGAAATATGCAACCGCTTCGTCACGCGGCAACACCTTGCGCGTTACCTGCT
>JANOQY010000411.1:0-1659 GCA_031414995.1 Betaproteobacteria bacterium | reverse complement strand
GCCTTGATCGGAATCTGCTTGTCGTCATCCATGATCCAGGCCGTCAGGTCGGTGCCCGCCTTGATGCCCTCCACCACAGCGACCGCCACGGTGTCTTTCGCTTCATGCAATACAAAATGAATCATCGCCAACCCTCTCAATATGCCCGGTATGAAAATCGCCACCGCAGCGTGAACGCCTGTGCGGCTGTAACTGAAATCAGACTATTGGATATTATGCACTGGCGCGGCCAAAGTCAAATAGGTCATCTATATGAGTTGTAGCACGTGCCGGTCTTCGCTATGATGAAGACAGTCTAATTTCAGGACGTAATCCAATCCAGTTTGTTTAGCCAAAATACGCCGTTCGCCCCCGGCATGCTCGAAGCCGGGGGCGAACGGTGACTAACCGATCAGCATTGGGACGACACTCCGCATGCGCAAATGGGAAGACCCCTCGCGGCATCAAAAGCTCGTCGCCGGAGCCGCGCTCGATACGCCGCTGTACAAAGAAGTAAAACGCCTGCTGACCGAGACCATCAGCGCAGGTGAGTGGAAACCGGGCAGCGCGATTCCGGCCGAATGGAAACTGGCCGAGCGTTTCAACGTGGCCGTTGGCACGGTGAGAAAGGCCGTCGACGAACTGGTCAGCGAAAATATCCTGATTCGCCAACAGGGTCGTGGCACCTTTGTCGCTGCGCACAACCGCGCCCGGCTGATGTTTCACTTCTTCCATATCGTGCGAAACGATGGCAGCAAACTGACGCCGGAAGTGGTGATGTTGTCTTTCGGCAATGGGGTGGCGGATGCCGAAGAGGCGGCCCACCTCGGTATCAAGCTGGGATCGAAGGTGTACCGCATCCGCAATGTTTTACGCCTTGCCGATGAACCGATCATCATCGATACCATCGTGATTCCACAGGCGCTATTCCCGAAACTCACCGCCAAGATCGTGGCTGATCGCCCCAACACGATTTACCACCTCTACCAGAGCGCGTACGGCATCACCGTTGTGCGTTCGGCCGAACGCCTGCGTGCCCGTGTTGCCGATGCAGAAAGCGCCGAACTGCTTGAGATGAAAATTCGCGCGCCGCTGTTGGAAATCCGAAGGGTGGCAATGACGTTCAATGATGCGCCAGTGGAGTTTAGGCGCTCACTCATCAATACAGAGCATTACGAATATTTCAGCGATCTGGCAAAATCGGGCAGCGGCTAAATCGTGTTGACTTTATCTTCTGCAAAGTTCAAATTTAGCGTTCGCGGCAGTTTGGCTGCAACAAGCAGTGCAAAATTCGGATCATCGATCGTCTTCCGAAAAAATAACGGGGGAGTCCCCAGTGATGACCAGCAGGGTAGTTAGTCGATTCTGCATTCTCGTCCTCGTTGCGCTGGCAGGATGCGCCACCTCTCCCCCTTATGTGCCAGAGACACAGCCCCTGGAGTCCGGGAGCCTGCCGCCGCCGGATGTTGCCATCAATGTGCCGCATCTGGGGCCTTGTACCGACTCACCGGATCGCACGCTGCATCTCAATTCAAGTTACCCGGTCGCTGTCCTCGTTCATGGCTGCAATGGCTCGGCCGGGCGGTTTCGATCGCTCGCGCAGCTATACGCCTTTCATGGACAACAGGCTGTCTGTTTCAGTTATGACGATCGTGAAAGTCTGGTGCAAAGTTCGAGCCG
>JANOQY010000410.1:0-11386 GCA_031414995.1 Betaproteobacteria bacterium | reverse complement strand
TGCGCCTGCACCGGTTGAAAAGTCGGTCCCTGTGGAAGAGGCGGCGCCACCTGCACAAGCGCCTACTTTCGAGATGCCACCCGTGATTTCAAAAGACGTCGAAAAAGCGGTGACGGAATTTGTGATTCCCAAGCCATCCGTTGATCGCGCCTATGTACCACCAGTCACAACGCAACCTAGCGAGCCAGCGCCTCGCGAAGCTGCTATCACAGCACCACCGGTGGTGACTCCCGTTGTCATTCCACCCGCGCCAGCGACAGTCGCACCGCCAATTGTTGAACGCGCGCTGGTGGTGCCGGTGCCGATCGTTACTTCGCCGGAACCGAAACCTCGTGAAGAGCCTGTTACGGTGCCAGCGCCGGCACCCAAGCCCGAACCAACGCCACCAAAAATTGGGCCCGAAGTGGTAAAGCCGGTGGTTTCAGCACCTGAGCCTAAACCTTTACCCCGCGAAATCACGCCACCTGTCATGCAGACTCCGGCACCTGCGCCGGTACCATTGAAGCCTGAGAGCGTGCAGCCAGTTGCCACACCAGTCGAGGCGAAGCCGCGCGAAGTTCCAGTTGCGCCCCCGGTAACGACGCCTGCACCGAGTGAGCCACTGCCCCGCGCAGAAGCCCTAAAGCCGCCAAAGGTTGAACGCGAGGTAGCGGCCCCTGCGCCACCTGCGGCATCGGTAGCTGCCCCAGCGACCCGCGCCACCACACCTCCCGGGAACCCCGGCACAGATCGGGACGCGTCAACGTTATTGCCGCGTAACGTTCCGATTGTGCCATCAGCCGATGGGTTGGCAACGGATAAAGGCAAAGGCATCGACCTCGATGCCGTGCGCAGGCGTGCGCGCGAAATTTCAAGCGGCGGTACCGGGCCGCGCACCGTTTTTCCATTTCCTGTCGCGCCACAGCCAAAGACGAAATCCAAGGAGCAACAGGCCTTCGATAAAGCGCTAAAGAAAAATGATTGCCGCGACGCCTACGCCGACATGGGGCTGGCGGCAGTCGTGCCGCTGGTATTGGACGCCGTGCGTGAGGGTGGTTGCAAGTGGTAGCGACGCAAAACAACTTGCTTCAAGCGTGATGGTATCAAAATGAAAATCATTTTCTATTCGCCAGAAAAAAACTCCCAGCCATGGCTTGACGAGATCAGCGCTGCACTTACTGCTGCCGAGGTCTGGGCGTGGACACCCGCATGCGCTACGCGACAGGCGGATTTCGTAATTTGTTGGGCGCCACCAGCAGAATTATTCGCATCGCAACACCGACTGAAAGCGATATTCAACATCGGTGCCGGTGTCGATAGCGTTATGAAGTTACCGAACCTTCCTGCCAACGTTCCGGTCATACGATTGAACGATGCTGGCATGGCCGTGCAAATGGCCGAGTACGTTTGTCATGCGTTGATTCGCCACACACGACGATTTGATGCTTACGATGTTCACGCGAAAAATCGCGAATGGAAACGTGAACGACCGATTGAACGAGCTACATTTCCGGTGGGCGTGATGGGCTTGGGCGACATCGGCGCGCGCGTGGCGGAAGCCGTTGCCGCGTTCGATTACCCCACGTTCGGCTGGTCGCGGACAGCGAAGTCATTGCCGGGCATCACCACTTTCGCGGGGCACGAAGGGCTCGAGGAATTCTTGCAATGCGTGCGGGTGCTGGTGTGCGTGCTGCCACTGACGCCCGACACCGAAGGCATATTGAACGCGACGACATTCGCCAAACTAAAATCAAGCGCTTATCTCATTAACGTTGCGCGCGGCAGACATTTGATTGAGAACGATCTCATCACGATGCTGGACAACGGCCACCTTGTCGGTGCCACGCTCGATGTGCTTCGCGATGAGCCTTTGCCCGGGCAGCATGCGTTTTGGACGCATCCAAAAATTACCATCACGCCGCATATTTCGGCAATCACGTTGCGTGCAGAAAGTGTGTTGCAGATCGCCGAAAAAATACGCGCGCTGCAACGTGGCGAAGCCGTTGACGGTATGGTCGAAGGCGGGCGCGGCTACTAGCTACCAGTCCGCCGTCGATTGAGAATGTGGATGTCTTGGCGAGACTATAGACAGTAATTCACGTAGATCGCCATTTGGCGGGCTTCTCCGGGTAATAAGCCTCTGAGAGGCTCACCAATGTTAGAGTTTACTTTTTTCAGCCGCTCTGCATTGTTTTAGCGCCAACGTCATCGCGCCGCAGCTTTTGCAATACGACTACAGCAATCGCCAATGCAATGCCGATTGCATCCCACAGCGGTTGTGGCACCAACATCATTGTGCCAGCGACGATCAGCAGTAGCCGTTCAATCAGCGTGGTGCGCTTCAACAGCCAGCCCTGCGCGGCGGCAGCGAGCACGGCCATGGTCGCGAACGCCAACGTAATCACGCCTGCCACATCGACCCAGCTTGCCCCCTTCGGCAGTTTCAGCAGCACGCCCACGCCAAGCGGATCGAGCACAAAAATAAACGGCACGATGAACGCGGGCAACGTGTATTTCCAAGATTGCAATGTTGTTTTATAAGGATCACCGCCCGTGATGGCGGCTGCGGCGAACGGGGATAACGCGGTCGGCGGCGATACTTCAGAGAGCACCGCGTAGTAAAAAATAAACATGTGCGCCGCAAAGTCCGGCACGCCAAGCTGGATCATCGCCGGAGCGGCGATCACGGCGCAGATAATGTAGCTTGCCGTGACCGGCACGGCGAGCCCCACCACCCAGACAATCAACGCCGTATAAATTGCCGTGAGGATCAGGCTTCCGCCCGCGTAAGCGATCACGATGCTCGAAAATTTCAATCCCAATCCTGTGAGCGTGACCACGCCGACAATGATGCCTGCCGCCGCACAGGTCGCAGCGACATTGAGCACGCCGGTCGTGCCACTCTCCATTGCCTTGATGAAATTAGAATTCCACAGCCCCTTCACAATCGGCGATTTTCCACTTAATACATCGTAGGAAATCAGCGCGCATTCGCGTCTGAAAAAACTGACGACAAATGCGACGACGGTTGCCCAAAACACTGATAGCGTCGGTGAGAAGCCCATCAGCATAAAGACGATGATGGAGATCAGTGATGCAAAGTGGAACCAGTACCTTTTGGCAAGTTGCCACGCCGTTGAGGCTAGCTCGAAGGGCACGTTGCCCATGCCGTACTTGCGTGCATCGAGTTCGACCATGATGAACAGCGAAAAATAATAAAGCAACGTTGGTACCGTCGCCATGACGATCACGTCGAGGTAGGAAATCTTCAGGAATTCAGCGATCAGGAATGCCGCTGCGCCCAGCACCGGCGGTGACAAAATTGCGCCTAATCCACCTGCCGCCAACAGTCCACCCGCTGCATTTTTTTCATAGCCCGCTTTGGCGAGCATCGGATACGCAACTGAACCAATCGTCACGGTCGTGGCAACGCCCGAGCCGGAAGGTCCGCCCATCAAAAAGGACGCCAACACGATGGTGCGCCCCGCTCCGGTAGGCTTGCCGCCCATCACGGCGAATGAAAAATCGAGGAAGAATTTTCCGGCACCAGAAAATTGCAGAAACGCGCCGTAAATCGTGAACAAGATAATCAGCGTCGCCGAGACATCGACGGCGACACCAAAAATGCCCTCAAGCGTCATGTACATATGGCCGATGAGACGGGCAATGTCGTAGCCGCGATGCGTCCAGGGTGCCGGTAACGAGGGGCCGGCCATGGCGTAAATGACGAAACAAACGCACACCAAAGGCATAATCCAACCCGAGGTACGGCGGGCGGCTTCGAGCACCAGCACAATGAGGGCAACACCCAGAACTTGGTCCCAAAGCGTGGGCGTCACGGCGCGATCAGTGAAATCGTCGCCGCCGACAAGCATGTAGATAATCACACCGATGCTTAGCAGCGCCAAAATCACGTCCCACCACATAATGCGATGGCGAAAGCGTTTTGCGATCGGGAACAACATGAACGACAGAAACAGCACCAGCCCAACGTGAATGGCGCGCAATTGCTGCGTGGGCACAATGCCATACGCCGCGTAAAGGTGAAACACCGTCGCCAACACAGCCACGGCGGTCAGAAAAATCGCTTGCCAGCCCTTCAGTTTGTGCGCGGCACCTTCTTCCTCCTCGATGAATTCCTCCGCCTTTTTCAGCGCTTCGGCGCTGATCTCAGCATTGACAGCGGCTTGGTTTTGCAGCGGATCGCTCATCGACTCCCCCTGATTATTCGTCTACTGGCGTTTGTTGGCGCTTATTCGTGCTAGTTGGTTTAGCCAGCTTGGTGCGCTAAATTTTACTCCTGCGGTGATCGATATCGCGTGTAATACCAGTGAGGGCAAGTTGTTGACCAAGCCGCTTTACGCGCGGGATAGCGTATGCTCAAATACGGTGGCTAAATAAATTACAGGAGGCGTTCATGAAAAGATTTGGATGGATTGTGGCAGGTCTGATTGGTGTCGTTGTGACGGGTTCTGCGGCTGCACAAACGAGAATTTCCATCGCAACCGGTGGTACTGGCGGCGTCTACTACCCGCTCGGCGGTGGCATCGCCAATGTGCTTTCTAAGTACGTGCCTAACATGCAGGCAACGGCCGAAGTGACTGGCGCATCCGTGGACAACATGAAGTTGGTCGGTGCCGGTAAAGCCGAAGTCGGCTTCACGATGGCTGATACCGCGTGGGACGCATATTCTGGCCTGGACAAATTCAAGGACAACAAGCAAGCGGTGCGCGCGCTCGTCGTGTTCTATCCAAACCTCACGCACGTTGTCACGGTTGAAGGCAAGGGCATCAACACCATGGCCGACCTCAAGGGCAAGCGCATTTCCACTGGCGCGCCCGGCAGCGGCACCGAGGTGATGGCGTTCCGGATTCTCGAAGCCTATGGCATCGACAAAGACAAAGACGTGAAACGTGAACGCTTGTCAGTGGCCGAATCGGTGAACGCACTTAAAGACGGAAAAATCGACGCGCTGATTTGGGTCGGCGGCATTCCAACGCCGGCGATTACCGATCTGGCAGCGACACCAAATACCAAGATCAAGCTCATCGACCACGCTGACGCAGTCGACAAAATGCGCGCCAAATACGGCCCACTTTACGTCGCCAATAAAATCGCAGCCAAAGCCTATCCCGGACAGGAAAAAGACAGCGCCAACCTCACCGTATGGAACATTTTGGTCGTGAATGAAAAAGCCGACGAAAAGGTTGTCTATGACATCGTCAAAACGATGTTCGAGAAGAAAGCGGAAATCGTCGCGGTACACAAAGACGCCAGCTACTTAGCGCTCGACAATCAACTCACCGGCGGCTCACCCATTCCGTTTCATCCGGGCGCATTGAAGTATTTCAAGGAAAAGGGCTTGAAGGTTAACTGAGCCCCGCTACAAGTTATTCGCGCGCCAGTCCAGCTTCGAGGTTTTAAGCTGGGGCGCGCCGGCATCGTGCAAGCGTCATCGCACGTGCCGGTGCCGCACTCAATTGGCGCGCAACGTCACTTTGTCAATAGTCGTCATTCCCAATCGCAAATCACAGCGCCCAGCGGAAACATTCAGCTTCCCCGCAACCGCTGCCTCATCGGCTGTTCAAAAAACCGGAACGAGAAATACGCGACGACAAACACTACGCTGATCGAAAATATGACTGCCAATGGAGTCGCCCCTGGCAAAAAACGCAGAAAAAAGTGGCGTGAAGGATCCATCAGCACCGGATGAAACAGATACATGCCATACGAAATCTGCCCAATCAGCACCGGCAAGCGTGCATTCAGAATACGCGCCATCCAGCCAGTCCCGGTCGCAGCCAGTATCACCACCGGTATCAGCAACGCGACCAGCACTGGTTCGAGCGTGTAGCCCAGCCCGTATTGAAACAACAACGTTCCGCGAAACAGCGTCAGCGACGCGACCAACCCAGCCAATAACGCCAGCACCAGCCACACACGGCTCGCCATGCGTTCAAAAAATGCACGCCATTGGACGGTGCGCACGGCAACGGCCAGCAGGCAACCGACGCCGAGCTGGTCGGCCCGCGTTTCGAGGGCGCGGTAGAGGTACACATCGCCCACACCGAAAGCAACGATCAGAAATGGCCGCAATAGCCACACCGCCACGACCAAAACAACCAGCGACTTTGATATTGACCAGCCACGGCGCACCACGAACAAGAGCGCCAGTGGCCACAGCAAATAAAATTGCTCCTCGACGGACAGCGACCAGCAATGAAAAACGTACCGCGATTCGGTGCCGAAAACGATCTCGTAATAATTGAGGACGTACAAAGCAGCCGCCGCAATCGCGCCCCACGGGATGGGACTATCGCGCCAAAGCCGGTACGCGAGGCCGATCAGCAGGTACGCGTAAAACGCTGGCAGCAGTCGCGCCGCTCGTCGACGATAGAAGGCACCGAGTCGAATCCCACCGGACTTATCGAGCTCATCCAGCAACAAGCCTGTGATCAGAAAACCGCTGAGCACAAAGAACATCTCGACGCCGAAACCGCCATCAAATATCGCCAGCGGCCCGATTTTGTAGAGGCCAGAATGATTAATCAACACCAGCAAAACCGCGACGGCGCGCAAGAAATCCAGCCCCGGCACGCGCGCGCGTCCAAGTGCTTCGGCCAGCGTCGCGCCGCTCAATGGCGCAGCAGACGGGATCGATTCGATTGTTGCGGTACTCACTTAACTAATGCCATCAAATGCTGTCCTCGCCGTTTCATCCCGCCTGACCACCAGCGAGCATCTTCGCCACCACATCGGCGCGATTATGCGCGTCGAGCCGGATGAAAAATTGCTTGATATCATAACTCTACAGTGCATGCGAAGTTTCCGGTCGGTTTCAATTGGGGGCTGCTCAATATTCTCGAACACACCGCACACCACATCGCGCCGCAAATCCCGCTCTATCATTTGGCGCGCGCGCAAGCTGCGCTAAAAACAGAGTACGCAGGCCTTGTGACGCAGGAGCGTTTTTCGCTTTCAAAAATACGTGAGACTTTCGCCATCTGCAAACTCTGGGATCCCGTCGGTAAGCGTTGGGTCGGCTATCCGCACTCGCGCTGATAAGTAGAAAATAATACTTTCTGCGCCAATCCGCTACCGTAATCAGGGGATACGCAGCGCTTGCGTTTGCAGTAGAGTGGGTGTGTAACAAGTTGTGTCACGGTTCAGTCCGGCGTCCTGCCATGAAGAAAGTTGCATATCCCAAGGAGCAACCATATGAATCCCAAATTTAGACTACGCCGCATTCCACGTGGTGTCGCGGCGGCGCTGGCACTCGCGGTCAGTGCGGCGGTGATGTCGGCCGATCATGCAGAATCGCCTGGTGCTGATGCTGATCCTGCTGCTGACCTCGCCGATATCTTCATTTTTCCGTCACCTGAATCCGCGACCAAAACCGTTGCTGCCATCACCTTTGGCGGTCGGTCCGCACCCCGTTCCAGGATCGATGGTTCGTTCTACTGCGACCCTAGAGTTCTTTACACGTTGCACATTGATCGCGCCGATGCCGCAGGGAATTTTGACAGTGTCGCCGACGTAAAGGTGTTTGCAAGACTTGCCAGAGATCAGGACGGCAATTGCGGGTTGCAACTTGAGAACGTGCCCGGAGCCGGTGGCACTTTCTCCGGTAAGACCGAGAGCGTCTTCACTTCTACCGGGGGCATGCGGGCATTCGCAGGGTTGCGCAACGACCCGTTCTTTTTTGACGCCGAAGGCTATGCGGCGCTGGTTGCGTCCTTCGCGGGCACTGGGCAAAGCGGCGACGTGGTCGGCGCATTTAGACTCAGTGGCGGGCAGGCGCGGCGGGATTCGTTCGCGTTTCGTAACGTCTCAACAATCGTCTTCGAAATGAGCAACGACGCATTGGCTCCTGCTGTGGGTGGTGTACGACCCAAAGTCAGGGTTTGGGGAACCACTGGCCGTTTGGCGGGGTGATCATATGAAAACTAAATTCGTTACTCCCGTTGATCATAAATATTCGCTTTCCACCATCGGATTTGCGCTTGTTCTCGTGCTTGGCGGCTGTGGCGGTGGGGGCGACGTTGGTACCCTCCGCTTCGATTTTTCGACCGCCACCGAGGATCGCTACCTTCGCGTGGATCGCACCGGACAGCCTGCGATTGCCACTGCACTATTGTCGAGAGATCCGGCAATCTCGCCTGTTGGTCCGACCGGCGCAGTCCTCAACCCCGCAAACGCATCCAATACCTTCAATAATCAACGCGACGCGCTAAATCGCGGCGACCCAATCAATGATGGACGTGATTTCGCGGGGCTCTTGACGGTTGGCACTCAGTCGAACTCGTTGAGAAATATCCATTACAAGGTTGGTCCAGCCCTTCGCGCACTCGGCCTCACGCCATGCTCGACCGAAATGGTGACGCCGCCTGCGAACAACACACAAGTTGATATCTCGGCCTGCGTAGCCGTTGCCGCGCCGGTAATTCTTCCCGATGTCATCACTTATGATCTTGGCGCAGCACCCGGCTGGCCGAACGGGCGCGGGTACGACGATCCCGTCGTGGATCGCCTGCTCGCAGCCGCGCTGTTGCGTGTTTCCGGCACGTCGCCACCACACACCCTTAACACGCTTGTCGGTGTAATCAACCCAACCCGTGACGAGGCAGGCACTGCATTACCGGCCGCGTTCCCGCACTTGCGCCCCGCGCAGCCTTGACAAGCATCCCACACAGGCTCGGCATTGCGCTGAGCCTGATTTGTGTGTACTTGCTCGCGGGTTGCGACGGTAGGGTAAAGGTCACCGGCGCAACGCCGAGTCCGGCTAAAACGGGTGAGAAGCCAAGTTACGAAGCCGAGCTGCGCAAATTTAATGCGGCAATCGAGCATGGCATATCGCTCGCCGCGAAACAAGCCGACGATACGCTTATCCCACTTGAAGTCGTTTCGCTTTATCAGGAACGCGCCCGGCTGACGGGTAGCTATGATGACTATGCCAAGGCCGAAGCATTGCTCGCGAGCCTTTCCACTGGGCCAAAGCCGCCGCCTTCACAATGCCTTGCACGGGCGCGGCTGCATTACACCCTGCATCGGCTCAAGCAGGCGAGCGCTGCGCTCGATACCTGCCCGACGACGGTTGAGCCGATGGAAATCGCTTCGTTGCGGGGCGACATCGCAATGTATACCGGGCGCTATCGCGAGGCTGAAGACATTTACCGGGCGCTAGTCAACCAGTCAGGTCTGTCGCAGCATTACGTGCGCCTTGCGATGCTGAAAAAGTGGATAGGCGCACCCGGCGAGGCCGCAGCATTCCTCGAAGCGGCAGAAAAACGCTATTACGGTGCCTCGCCGGTCATGCTGGCCTGGCTCAAACTACAGCGCGGGCTAGTCGCGTTGGACCGGGGGAATCTGGACGAGGCGCTTGCGATGTATCGGCTCGGGTCTGACGCGATTAACGGCTGGTGGCTACTCGACGAGCATATTGCGGAGGTGCTGGCGCTGGGCGGTAAAGCGCAGGAATCCAAACAGCTCTACGAGAGCGTTGTCGGACGAACCGGCGCACCTGAGTTTATGGATGCGCTTGCGCAGATCGAACGCCAAAACGGCAATTTGGAAGCGGCCTTGAAGCTCAAACTAAAAGCGCGCGCGATCTACGAGCAACGGCTCAAATCATTTCCAGAGGCGTCAGCAGGCCACGCACTCGATCATTTTTTGCAAGACCAAGCCGATTCATCCCAAGCACTATCGCTAGCGCAGAAAAATTATGCGACCCGGCCATACGGCGAATCCGCAATAGCACTGGCAAAGGCTTGGATGTTCGCTGGAAAACCTGATCGTGCCGCTCCGATAATTGATGCGGAGCTTTCAAAGGGGTGGGACACCGCTGAAGCGTATTGGATACTCGGCGAAGTCCACCGCAAACTCGGCAACCAGCAGCGCGCCGGCGAGGCAAAAGCGAAGGCACTGCGCAGAAATCCGCAAAGCGAGAAAATGTACGCGTTCGCGTCTTAAGTATCGCAATTGCGATTGACCGCGCCGCCTGCACCTTGAGATACTCCGGGCAGAAGCGTTAAATCATCAATCCCTGAGCTGTTGGTTTCCCCAACTCCAATCCTGCACTCTCCACAATGTCCACTTCGAGCGCGTCGGTCAGCGCCCTTCTCAATTCTCAATTGACGTCGGCAGATCCAATTTTTTGGAGTGATCTGCGTGTCGCATCGGCCAACGCGCGGACGATTCCCGAAGTGATTGCGCTGTCTGCATTGCGCCAGCGCGCGTTGCGACAAGCGTTGCCGCGTCTGGCTGGCGACACTGAGCGCGCTTGCCGCGTCGCACTCGTTGGTGGTTACACGACGTATCCACTTTGCGAGTTGATCAGCCATTTTTTAGCGACATCAATGCCGTCGGTGAACGCCGAGCTTTTTTTGGGGGACTTCGATAATTACACTGCGGAGATCATGGAGCCGGGGAGTGGCCTGGCTGTGTTCAAACCCGATGTCGTGGTAATTCTGCCGTCGGTTGCGCGATGCCGTTATGAAGGGTTGCTCACCGATCCATCCGACATGCAAAAGGCGCAAGCATTGGTGAAGGCGCAAGGTGTGTTGCAGCTTGCCTCGCTCGCCAATCAACATACCGGTGCCCGCGTTATTCTCGGCAACTTCATGTTGGCGCCCAGCATTGATCCCGGCGCGTACCGTGTCCGCAGCATGGGATCCGATTGGAGCTTTCGTAAGCTCGTGAATTTATCCATCGGTGCGGATGCACCGAGTTTCGTGACTATCTGCGATCTTGAATTCTTGAGTGCCCGTCGCGGCATTGGAAATGCGGCTGATGACCACGCCTGGTTCGAGAGCAAACAACTCGGTTCATCCGAGTTTCTGGTCGATGTCGCACGCGAAATTACACATCTGGTGGTCGTACCTTTTCGTGCGCCAGCAAAGGTAGTCGTGCTCGATCTCGATAACACGCTTTGGGGCGGCGTGATCGGTGATGACGGCATCGATGGCATTGTCCTCGGCGACACAGATCCGGTCGGTGAGGCGTACAAAGCGTTTCAGCAGCACGTGTTGTCATTCAAGGCACGTGGATTGCTGCTGGCAGTGTCGAGCAAGAACGATCATGAAATCGCCGTGGCGGCGTTTAAAAATCATCCGGAAATGGTGATCCGGCTCGATGATGTCGTCTCATTTCATGCCAATTGGGGACCGAAGCCGGACAGCATTCGCGCGATTGCGCAGGAACTCGGTCTTGGGTTGGACAGCTTTGTTTTTATTGACGACAACCCTGCCGAAATCGAACATGTGCGGCAGGTGTTGCCAGAGGTGCATGGCATTCTTTTGGACGCCGATCCGGCGAAGCGGCGGCAACAACTTCAGGACAGTCGGCTATTCGATGTGCGCGCACTCACAGAGGAAGATGCGCAACGCAGCGAGCAATATCAGGTCGCCGC
>JANOQY010000409.1:0-4819 GCA_031414995.1 Betaproteobacteria bacterium | reverse complement strand
CCAACGATGCCGCACATGTGAAACCCTCTTTTGATTCAATCTTGCGGAGACGGGCTGCCTTAGCACCCACCACCTCGGCACTCAAGTCTTGGCGGCAGGAGGAATACGATACAGAATCCTCGACGCCAGACTTTGCGGCAGCAATGCCCGCGCATACAACGCAGCGACTTCTACAGGTGGTGTCAGCGCCGCGTTTTTCCATAGCGCCGACTGGGGGAATTTGGTCATGCCCGCTGCCAGGGCCAGCACGACTATTACCAGTATCCCGCGCAGCAAACCAATCATCGCCCCCACTATCCGGTCCAATCCGCTCAGGCCTAATTTTCGCACGACTTCTGAAAGCAAACTCGCCAATAGCGCTGCGAATATCAACACTGCAACAAAGATAATCAGCCATGAAACGACCATCCGATAAACCGGCTCTGCCATCCAGTCGGCAAAAAACGGGGCCAGTTCGCCGCTAAAGGCGTGGGCAAGGATGAATGCCACCACCCACGCCCCGATATTGATGATTTCACGAATCGCTCCGCGCCATGCGCCCACAGCTATCGACACCAGCACCACGGCGATGATGGCGTAATCAAGTTCGTTCATGGGGTTCGCTATTGCAGAGGAATAATCTTGCCGTCACTGCCTGCAAGTTTGATTTCCGCAAGTGCTGAATCAGCTTTCTCGCGGGTTGGGAATGGGCCTACACGCACGCGCGTCACCGTTCCCTTGCTGGCTGCGATGGACTCCGTGTACACCGGCAACTTCACGCTCTTCATTGCTGCGACTGCCAGCTTGGCTTTGTCGGCATCGCCAAATGCGCCCAGTTGTACGGCAAAGCCTTTTTTATTGGCGGCTGTTGGCGGTGCTTTTTCAACCACAGCTGATTTTTCTGCCACAGGGGGCGCGGCAGGTGGCACGGCCTTGGGCACGATCACTTCAGGCGCGGCTTTCGTGGCGGTGGTCGGCGTGGGTGGTTCAACAACTGGCGCGGCTGGAAGCGGTGCAACAGGCGTGGCTGGCGCAGCGGACGGCGCTGGCAGTGGCGGCTGACTATCTTTTGCCGGTACCTGAATCGAAATTTCCTGTCGTTTCAACGTTGAGCCGGACGAACTGCGCTTGGGTTCACCATCAAAAATCATCGGCAAAAATACAATCCCCAGCAAGCCAATCGTGCCGGCACCAATGAGGCGACGTCGCCCACGACGCTTCAATTCAATTTCGGTCGCGCTCAGTTCTGTGGATTTTGTGGAGGCCATTTAATTTTCGGTAGTGAGCAGGGGCGGAAGCGCTAGCGTGTATTGAGGACGTCCGCCACCGTGTAGAACGATCCAAACACCAAAATTCTATCATTCTGCCCCGCCCTCGCCCGCGCAGCAGCAAACGCGCTCACGATATCGACATGCTGGGAGTAACGCCCCTCCACAACATGGGCGAGCAGTTTTTGCGCCAGCGCCGCAGATGAGGCCCCGCGCGCACCGGCAGATTTTTCCAGCCCGGCCACGCACCAGAAATCGATGCGGCCTTTCAATATCTCGATCACCTGATCGATATCTTTGTCCTTGAGCATGCCAAATACGGCAATGGTATTTTCAAAAAATCCCATACCGCCGAGTGCATCCTGAAGCGCGCGTGCGGCATGCGGATTGTGCGCAACATCAAGCACCACCGTCGGGCGGCCGGGCAACACTTGTAGTCTGCCAGGCCAATCGACTTCCAGCAGACCACGCTTGATGTGGTTCTGTGACACCGGCAGTTTCTCGCGTAGCGCTTCGAGCGCCGCCAGTGCAGCCGAGGCGTTTTTCAGCTGATAACTACCGCGCAGGGCCGGAAACGGCAATGAATGGCGCGCGGCATCGCGGCCCATAAATTGCCACTGGCTGTCCATCCTCGAAAAACGATAATCGCGATTCAGCAGCCGCAGATCGCCACCGATTTTCTCGGCATGCGCCAACAGCGTCGCAGGTGGGTTGGCATCGGCATAAATTGCCGGCCGTCCGGCGCGATAAATGTGCGCTTTCTCCATGCCGATTTTTTCAATCGTGTCGCCCAGATAAGACTGGTGATCCAAATCGATACTCACGACGATGCTGGCATCGGCGTCGATAATATTGACCGCATCCAGACGGCCACCCATGCCAACTTCGAGAATCGCGACATCCAGATTTTCACGCGCGAAAATAACCAATGCCGCGAGGGTGGCGTACTCAAAATAGGTTAGCGGCACCGCTGGTTCAAGCGTTTGTCGAGCGCGTTCAACAGCTTCAAAAGCGGCTGTGAGGGCGGCATCACCAGCCGATACCCGATCAATGCGCACGCGCTCATTAAAATGCACCAGATGCGGCGAGGAGTAAAACCCCGTCTTGAACCCGGCGATGTTCAATATTGATTCCAGCATCGCGCACGTTGACCCCTTGCCGTTAGTGCCTGCCACGCTGATATTGATCGGCGCTTGCGGCTTGCCGAGCTTTTCCCAAACGGCACGCACACGTTCGAGTCCCATGACGATCTCAGCCGAATGCTGACGCGAGATGAAATCAAGCCATGCGTCCAGCGACTGGGGAAGTGACAATGCGGATGGCATAAATTAATAAAACACTAGCACTGGTGCGACGTTCAGGCCAAAAATGTGCCGTGAGTCAATATCTGTGGGGTTCTTCGTATTCGGGCACTTCTTATTCATTTTTAACCAGTAATTGATCAATGCCTGCAAGCCATCACTAATTTACACGGTTGCATTGGAATGAGCAGCCGTTTCACGATCAACAATTGCAAACGGCTGCAACACAGCGGGTGTTTTGCGCGTGATCGCCATGTCGGCAACGGCTTCCCCGATAGCCGCAGAGTGCTTAAACCCGTGGCCCGAGCAAGCTGATACGACAATCGTGTCAGGCGCATCAGGCAACCAGTCAATAATGAAATTCGCACCCGGTGCATTGGTGTAGAGGCAGGTCAGCGCTTTCACACAGCGCGACCCGATGCCATTCAATTTGCCCCCAATATGACGCGCATGCATCGTCGCAATTTCAGCCGCCGTCACTTCGCGACTCACCAATGCAGGGGTCGTTGCCTCCACACATTGCTCAGTCGCCACCTTGACCGCGCCGATTGCATCGATCTCGGGAAAGCCATAGAAAACATCATCCGCACCCTCGCCCCAATGCCAAATAAAAATTGGAAAATCACGTGGCCGGTAAGACAGCGGCTGCGCTCGTTTGTCGCACGCAAACCAGTACAACACCTGACGACGAACCGTCAGTGACGCCGCGAACGCAGGTAACAACTGCGGCACCCATGGTCCAGCAGCGACAATCGTGGTGCCTGCCGCATATTGCGCACGATCAGTATCAACAGTCGTTTTGCCATTCACATGCGCGATGTGTTGCACCGTCTCGCCGGCGTTGAGCGTCGCACCAAGGCCTGTGGCCAGTGAAAGCTGCGCACTGACACACGCTTCGGGGTCCAAATATCCTGCGCCGGGCTCGAAGTAGCCGCACTCGTCGCCGCGCAACAAAAATTGCGGGAAACGCGATGTGATTTCACGTGCACTCAAGCGTTCGTGCGGGATACCAAAGGCCTCGGCTGCGCGAAAAGTATTGCCCAGAAAATCACGCTGATCGTGCATCCGGCTCGGCGCATCCTCCCGCGCGATCACCAAGCCGCCGCAGGCATTGAAAAGCGTGCGACCGGTTTCGCGTTCCATCTCGCGCCACAGTTGATGCGAGCGCATCGCCAGCGGCACAAACTGTTGGCCTTCGCCAATCGCTTCACGGGTGATGCGCGTTTCGCCGTGCGTGGAGCCGTGTGAATGCGGCGGCGAAAATTGATCGACACCCACCACCTTCACACCGCGCCTGGCAAGTTGATACGTGATCGCGCTGCCCATCGCGCCCAGCCCCACCACCAACACATCGGGATGTTGGGTGTCGATCATTGCGGCATCGTGTTTCTGATCTGCAACCTCCGCGACCCCATCCTGCTCGCTATTGTTTCGTCATCACGTAGCTGCCGTTAGTGCGCGTCAAACTGTCTATCCAGTCGACTTTAGCCGTCTTGCCGCTGGCATCAACTTCCATTCTGGACATGCCAATCGCCTTGCCATCGCGCTTGAAATTTTCCTCCAGCGTATTTTTCTTGATCTTGACCGATACGCTGGTCGTGCCGGGGTCACCCTTGAACGGCGCATCGGAGCCATCCGTCTTGGCGCTATACGACTCACCAGTCGGCGTGGCCATACTGAGCATATTGGCCTCCGTCTTGTACGTCACCAGCAGGCCATTGTCAGAGCGCTTGTCGGCTTTGATCGCCTTCCATGAGCCTGACATCTGATGTGAACCTGTTTTGTCGTAAGCCACGCGCGCGTAGCTGGTCGTTCCTTTCACGACCTCATTGTTGGTAGCCGATGAATCAGCGTATTCACTCAACATCGAATTCTTGTCTGTCGACACTGAGAATTTGCTCCGGCCCATCACCTTTCCGGCTTTCTTGCTGACGATCTCGACGTGGAAAGCGTCGGTGATCTTGACCGACACGGTATCGACGTAAGGACTGCCTTCGACCTTCTGATCTTTACCGTCGGCCTTGACCAGAATTTTGGTCGCGCAGGTTTTGCATTCGTACATGCCATCCTTGAATACATAGATCAACGGCTTGGCCGAAAAGTCGATGGTTTTCACGTCGGTTTTCCAGGTGCCGTCAAACACACTTTGCGCAGTCCCCAGCGCGGGGTAGCACGCGAACACCAGCGAAGCCACGAATAATATTTTTTTCATCCTATCCTCCGTTTAATTATTGAATAAACACCAAACTACGCACAAAGTCGAGTTTCCGG
>JANOQY010000408.1:0-3375 GCA_031414995.1 Betaproteobacteria bacterium | reverse complement strand
GGATTTACGAGCATCTCGGTCTTTACGAGTGGACCATTGAAATCTGGTGCCCGATGCGCGAGGCAGGCATCAAGGATTACAAATACATCGACTGGTTCCGCGATCATCCCGTTGAAGACGATCTGAAAATGATCGCCTGGGCCGACAAGGAATTGAAAGGCAAGGGCTATATCGACTGGGCCAAATTCAACCATCCGCAACTGGGCGAAGTTGAAATCGGCGGCTGGGACAAGATCCACGCCTTCCGCAATCCGCCGCCGCATTTGCTCGAAAAAGAAATCGCCAAATTTCCCGATTGGCTGGTGTGGAACGCGTTGATTTCACCCAAGCTCGAACTCGTTCACGCGAAGGCCGAAAATATCGGCGGCGATTCGTACCGCATCGAAGTCGCGGTACAGAACACCGGCTACCTGCCCAGCTACGTATCCAAGCGCGCACAAGCGCGCAAGCAATCGCGCGGTGTGGTCGGTGAGATTTCGTTGCCCGCAGGCGCGACATTGGTGTCAGGAAAATTGCGTGAAGTCGCCGGGGAGCTTGAGGGTCGTGCGTACAAACACACGCTGATGAGTTTTTGGACGGACACCACACCGACAGCGGATAAGACGAAGTTGGAGTGGGTGGTGAAGGCACCGAAAGGTGGAAGTGTTGAACTGGTGATCAAGCATGAGAAGGCGGGGACGGTGCGCGCGAAAATCAAACTGGTGTAGTTCACTTGTCATTTCTAACCCAGACTCTTCGGGAGAGAAATTTGGTTCAGTGGCTGGCTGCTAAAGAAATCGCAAACCATCGCGAGGCGAGATATTGACACTGTGAAGGCGCACTTCTCGCAGCTTATGAGGGCTAAGAAGGAGCAAACTGAAAGCCAACAGAAAAGAACCTACCGTCGACACCGTGCTGGATGAGCGTATCCGCGCGGCGATGGGCAAAGCGATCAGAGAAGTGCGTCGCCATGCTAAGGTCAACAAGATCAAGCTCGCGGTGGCCAATAGAAAATCGTGGGCTGTCTCTAAATAGTTCATGCCGAACTTTGTCGTCCATGAGCCTGAATGATTCCCAAGCTGCTTTACAAATAATGTTCGGCTGAGAGAGCTTCCGTATTGGAACACGGACTAATACGTTTTACGCAGCCCGGCGACTTAAACGATCCTTTCGAGCTACGTGCTGTATTCAAAAGCATCTACACTAAGCAAGACCTCACACGCCTCATTGATCGCACGGTTAACAAAGAGCCGCTGACAATAAAGCAAATGCGCGGGTCCACACTGGATTGATTTAGCCGGTAATTCGTGCGGCGTTACTTTACGGTACGCTCTCCAAGCGTGAAGGAAAACGTCGCGCCGGAATCTGGCGTCGCGTCAGCCCAAATTCTCCCACCGTGCTTTTGCACAACGCGCGTGACGACCGCGAGACCTATTCCAGTGCCTTCAAATTGGGATTGAGCATGCAACCGTTGGAAAGCCTGGAACAGCCTACCGGCGTACTGCATATCGAAGCCGACGCCATTGTCACGCACGAAGATCACACGGTCAGTGTCGGTGACAACGTGCCCAATCTCGATGACCGCGCGGTCGCGTCTACGGGTGAATTTGAGCGCGTTGCCTATCAAGTTCTGGAATATCAAGAGCGCCAAGCCTCTATCGCATTGGACCTCGAAGAGATCGCCAATGCGCCACTCGATGTCGCGGTTTAATGCTTCCGCTGCGAACTCGCTCACCACGGATTTGACCAGAGGCTGCAAGTCGACGCGCTCCATCTTCAGCGGATGACTCACCATCGTAAACCAGTCGAGCAGATCGGTCACCAGATCAGACATGCGCATCGCGCTTCGCTTCACATGCTGCACATGGTCGAGCGCTTCCGAAGGCAAGGTTTCCTTGAAATCACGAAGCAACATATCGGTATAGGCAAGAACATGCCGCACAGGCGCATTCAGATCGTGCGCCATCGCACGCGAAAACGTTTCGAGGTCAGCGTTCGCTGTTGTGAGGGATTCGTTCAGTTTCGCCAGGTCCTGACTCAACTTCCTGATCTTCTCGTCGGATTCTCTGCGTTCCGAAAGGTCGCGCGTAACTTTGGCGAAGCCGGTTAGACGACCGTCGGTGTCACGTAAACTGGAAATCGTGACGTCGGCCCAGAAACGCGAGCCGTCACTGCGCCGGTGCCAGCACTCAACCGTGAAATTGCCAAACGACTCGGCAATTTCGAGTTCACATGAAGGAGCGCCCGCCTCTACATCATCAGGCAAGAAGAAGCATGAGAAATGCTTGCCGACGATTTGGGCGGCTGTATACCCCATCATCCGTTCGGCTCCCGTGTTCCAACTCGTTACGATTCCACGCGGATCCAGCATGAAGACACCATAGTCAACGATGCCTGCGAGCAATGCCCGAAACCGCTCTTCGCTTTCGCGAACAGCCAATTCGTCTTTACGGCGCTCTGTAAGATCGCGCGTGATTTTTACAAAACCGAGCAGGTTGTCTTTCGCATCGTGTACTGCGGTCAGCACTACGTTGGCCCAGAACGTCGAACCGTCCTTGCGCACGCGATAGCCTTCCATCTCGCAACGTCCCACACTGGCGGCGAGTTCGAGGAAATATTTGGGTTTGCCGCGTACGATGTCGGCCTCCAAATAAAATTTCGAGAAATGTTGGCCGAGAATTTCCGGGGCCTCATACCCTTTCATGCGTTTGGCACCCAAATTCCAGGTTATGACGTTGCCGGTGCGATCAAGCATGAAAATCGCATAGTCGACTACGCTATCGACCAACGTTTGAAACTGCTCCTGACACCTCAGGACATTCGGCGAATCTAAGCGCTCAACACGAATTGACCGCAAATTGGGTGCCGCTGAAGGTTGATTTTCCACAGCAAGGCGGATGACCCGATTTTGACTCAACATAGCGCCTCCTAATCATTTGAAGTTATGAAAAATGAGCAATTTGCCAAGCGCTATAAATTTATCAAAGCTGCCAAGAGAAGTAAATATTTACCTTTAATTCAATCAGTTATGTTCGCTACCGAACATATCAGCGCGAAGCGTTTCCCACATGTGGCGTGATATTTCCGTGTGCATTTGATTACATTCAGGTAAGACAATCAAATCCTTTTTCGCGAGGAGTTGGCACCGAGTAATGACGCGACGAGACGCGCATCTCTGCTTCACGGTTACACCATAAAAAAGGCCCACATTTCTGTAAGCATTTGATAAAGAGCGATAAGGGGCTCTGAGGTTTCTGATCGCTTGGCGAATCAGTTTGGCGCGCGAAACATGGTTGCGCGCTCAAGTTCTCGTAGTGCAGCAAGTTGCGATTCAGGCAAGTCAATTTTGGTGCGCATGCATTGGCCCGTGTTGTGTGATTGATGACGTCGTCATAC
>JANOQY010000407.1:0-5102 GCA_031414995.1 Betaproteobacteria bacterium | reverse complement strand
ACAACGAATATTTTCATGATCATGCCGGGTGAGGCGCCAAGTGTCCGCAAAATTGCGATATCCGGATGTTTGTCCGTCACCACCATCACCAGTGTCGAGACCAGATTGAAGGCCGCCACCGCGATGATGAGCGCCAGAATCACGAACATCATGCGCTTTTCAATTTCGACCGCGCGAAAGTAGGTAGCGTTTTGCGTGGTCCAATCGGTCACGTAGCCGTCAATCCGAAGCGTATTTCCAAGCTCACGCGAAACACTGCGCGCCTTATCGGTATCGTTGAGTTTGACCCGCACACCACTCACATTTTCGCCCAGCCTGAACAACACCTGCGCGTCTTTCATGTGAATCAACACCAGTGTGGAATCGTATTCGTAATGCCCTGAACTGAAGATGCCCGATACCGTAAAGCTGCGGGTACGCGGCACCATCCCGATCGGCGTGGAACTGAATTGCGGCGTAATCAACAACACCTTCGTGCCGATCGCAGTCGCGCCGAGCGCCTTCGCCAGTTCCGCACCGAGGACGATGTTGTATTCGCCTTCGCGCAGTGACGTAATCTGCCCGACGCGCATCTCGCGCCCAAGGTCAGCGACCGAATTTTCATCCGACGGGATAATGCCGCGCACCATCGCGCCGCGAACGCTGGACGTATAAGCAAGCAAGCCCTGCCCATTCACAAATGGTGCGGTGCCGATCACGCCCGGAATTTTCATCGCGACTTCACGCGCGGTTTGCCATTGATCAAGACCGCTTTCGCCACCCATGATCTGGACATGCGCTGACACGCCCAAAATGCGCGCCCGCACCTCTTTTTGAAAGCCATTCATTACCGACATCACCGTAATCAGCGCGGCAATGCCAAGCGCAATCCCCAGCATGGACGCGAGTGAAATGAATGAAATGAAATGATTTTGGCGTTTTGCGCGGGTATAGCGCAGGCCGATGAAGAGTGAGAGGGGTTGCAATTGGGTTTCTAAGTGAAAGTGAAGTACCCGAATGATAAACTACCAATCGCATGAATCTCGATGTACTCATTCCTTCGCTGCTGCTGCCTTCGCCAATGCAGAAATTGCTATCGCCGCCAGTTGCCCCCGCACTGGAAAAATTGCTTGCGCGCGCGGACAGGCGCGTTGAAGTCACACCTGCGGGATCAATGTGGCTTTCAGAGCGCTGGGGCCTAAACGAGCCGTATCCGATAGCGCCGCTTCTCGCTGACTTCGACGGTCTTGAGCCTTCATCCGATGGATGGATGTTTGCCGAGCCTGTGAAGCTCGAACTGGAGGGCAATCTACTTAAACTCTTCCCGGCACGTTTTCTCGAATTGACTACGGCTGAGACCGGCGCACTGGTTTCCGCCCTCAATGTGCACTTTGGAGATCAACATCTTCAATTTTTCGCACCGACAACTGCTGCTTCGACCCAGCGCTGGTACGTTCGCTGTCCACCAACAGAAATTCCCAACACCACGTCGTCCAACGATGCACGCTTCGGCCCGCTCATCGATTTCCAGCCAAGGTCGACGGGGACTATTGATTGGCGTTCGCTGCAAAATGAATCGCAGATGCTATTTTTCAGCCATCCCGTTAACGCAGCACGTGAAGCGGCTGGCAAGCCTCCTATCAGCGGTGTCTGGTTCTGGGGAGGCGGTTGTCTACCCAAATTGAACAAGCCCATGTACGACCGGGTTGTGGCGAGTTCGCCGCTGGCCATGCAGCTTGCGACAACGAGCGGAATCGAACTACGACCGCTGTCGTGGGACTCAATTCAATCTGCGCAGGGGAATGTGCTCGCCGTCATTGATTCCTGTGCTGAACTTGCGGGTGATTTCGACCTGCCTGGATGGGGACGTGAAATTGAACGACTTGAGTGTGATTGGTTTTTGCCGATGGCATTAGCGCTTAAGAAGGGTGTCATCGAACGCCTGAATTTATACGTGCCTGCCACCGGACACATGCAGTACTTTCACATTACACGCCGCAATCAATTCCGCCGATTCTGGCGCAGTGCCAAACCACTTTCCAGCTATGCCTGAAATCGTCACCCGCGAACGCGACCCTGCCGCGTTCAATGCGTTGATCGCCGCCAATGTCGATCCACGCATGGCGCGCGTGTATGCCGCGCGTGGCGTGGTGAATCCATCTGATTTGAATCACGGCTTGCCCGTCCTGCTCTCCCCAACCGATCTCGCATTTATTCAGGACGCCGCCAAGCTACTCGCCGATGCCATCCAAGCCGGCAAACGTCTGCTCATCGTTGCCGATTACGACGCCGACGGCGCGACGGCGTGTACGGTTGGCATGCGCGCGCTGGGATTGATGGGTGCCAAGGTTGATTTCATCGTGCCCAATCGATTCGAATTTGGCTATGGACTGACACCGGAGATCGTCGCCCTCGCGGCCGAACGAAGTCCCGACATCATCATCACCGTCGACAACGGTATCGCCAGTGTTGAGGGCGTCGCGGAGGCCAATCGGCGCGGCATTCAGGTGCTCGTCACCGACCATCATCTCCCCGGCAATTCGCTGCCGGATGCGGCGGTGATTGTGAATCCGAATCAGGTCGGCGACACGTTTGCGAGCAAAAATCTTGCGGGTGTTGGGGTTATTTTCTACACGATGTCAGCACTCCGTGCTGAGCTACGTGCGCGACAATATTTTCAAGGGAAAATCGAGCCAAATCTTGCCGACCTGCTCGATCTGGTCGCACTCGGCACCGTGGCCGACGTAGTGCGACTGGACCACAACAATCGGGTATTGGTCGAGCAAGGTCTGGCAAGAATCCGCGCCGGACGAATGTCGCCCGGTATTCGGGCACTCATGCAAGTAGCCGGACGCGACACAAATCGTGCATCCACTTACGATCTCGGCTTCGTTGTCGGACCACGCTTGAATGCCGCCGGGCGTCTCGATGACATGTCTCTCGGTATTGCCTGCTTGCTCGCGGAAAATGAACGCACCGCAACCGAGCTGGCCACCAAACTCGATGCGCTCAACCGCGAGCGACGCTCAATCGAGTCCGATATGCGGGACGTTGCCTTGGCCTCGCTGGAAGACGTCGATGTCGGCGCACGCTATGCGTTATCTTTGTTCGATGCAAGCTGGCATCAAGGCGTGGTTGGTATCCTCGCTTCGCGCATTCGCGAAAAATATCATCGTCCCGTGATCGCATTCGCACGGGATGGCCTAGGCAATCTGAAAGGCTCGGGCCGCTCCATCAGTGGCTTTCACATGCGCGACGCGCTCGACCTGGTCACCAAACGTCATCCCACGCTCATCAGTAAATTTGGCGGTCACGCGATGGCGGCGGGCCTCACCATTCCCGAATCCGGCATGGCCGATTTTGCGAGCGCGTTTGAGGTGGTTGCACGCGAACTACTGACACCCGCCGATTTGGCCGAACGCATTGAAACCGACGGCGCACTTGATGCCGATGAATTGACCTTTGATTTCGTACAATCCATTGATGCGCAAGTGTGGGGACAAGGCTTTAGCGCGCCATCGTTTACCGGCCACTTTCGGGTGCTGGAGCAGCGCGTGGTCGGGCAAAAACATTTGAAGCTGAAACTATCGTTAGGCTCATCCACATTTGAAGCGATGCGTTTTGGCTCTGCAGATGCCCTGAACACCAGCATTGACGCGGTGTTTCGACCATCGATCAATGAGTTTCGTGGCAACGCCACATTGCAGTTGGTGTTGGATTACGTGGGTTAGCAGCAGCCCCGTCGCGTATAATTCTCTCTGAAAAAACAAACAACGAATCGAACCATTCATGGAAGCAGATCAGCTAAACGCAATTGGAAACCTCATCTCCGACTTGACCTCCCGCACGGTCGAGTTGCGGAGGTATCTTTGACTTTGATGCAAAGGTAGAACGGCTCGAAGAGGTCAACCGGCTGGCTGAAGATCCTGCAGTCTGGGGCGATAGCAAACGCACGCAGGAGTTGGGCCGGGAAAAAAAATTGCTCGATGAGGTTGTCGCCAATCTGACAGCGCTCGGAAGTGGCCTCAGTGATGCGCGTGAACTGTTCGCGCTGGCCAAAGCGGAAGCCGATGAAGATACGCTGCTCGCTGTCAGTAGCGATGCCAAGACGCTGGAAAAGCTGGTGGTGGACATGGAGTTCCGCCGCATGTTTTCCAATGTGATGGACCCGAACAATTGCTTCGTCGACATTCAATCTGGTGCGGGCGGAACTGAAGCGCAGGATTGGGCAAATATGTTGATGCGTCAATATTTGCGCTACTGCGAACGCAAGGGCTTCAAGACGGAATTGCTTGAGGAATCCGCAGGCGATGTTGCCGGCATTAAATCCTGCTCCATCAAAGTCATCGGCCCGTATGCTTACGGCTTCCTGCGCACTGAGACTGGCGTGCACAGGTTGGTGCGCAAGAGCCCGTTTGATTCTTCCGGCGGTCGCCATACATCATTCGCGAGCTTGTTCGTGTATCCGGAAGTCGATGACTCGATCGACATCGAAATCAACCCTGCGGATTTGCGCATCGATACTTTTCGCGCGTCCGGCGCGGGTGGGCAGCACATCAACAAAACCGATTCCGCGATTCGTATCACCCACGCGCCCTCCGGCGTGGTCGTGCAATGCCAGAATGATCGCTCACAACATCGCAACCGCGCAGAGGCGATGTTGATGCTGAAAGCGAAACTGTACGAACTGGAAATCAGGAAGCGTCAGGCCGATCAGCAAAAGCTGGAAGATTCCAAAACTGATATTGGCTGGGGACATCAGATTCGTTCGTACGTGCTGGATAATTCGCGTATCAAAGACTTGCGTACCAACGTTGAGGTCGGCAATACCAAATCCGTGCTCGATGGCGATTTGGATGTGTTTATTGAAGCCAGTTTGAAACTGGGCGTGTAACGTTATAAATCAAAACGAGTCGAATCATCATGTCTGAACAAAACCAAACAGCGCCTGCACCGGACGAAAACTATGTAATGGCCGAGCGTCGCGCGAAGCTAAAGGCGTTGCGCGAACTCAGCCCTGATGGCATCGCTTTTCCGAATGATTTCCGACCCGAGCACGTCGCCGCCGATCTGCACGCGGCGCATGGATTGAAAACCAAAGAAGAGCTCGAAGCTGCCACGCC
>JANOQY010000406.1:0-3616 GCA_031414995.1 Betaproteobacteria bacterium | reverse complement strand
ATTTCCACGACCTCGGTACGTGCCATCCTGCCGGCCAAAGATGGGCGCTTATGGGTCGGCACCAACAGTGGTTTGTTTTCGTGGTCGTGGCGCGGCCAAGCCGTTGCAAAACGCCTTGGCGTTGCTGATGGACTGCCAAGCGACCAAATCAATGCGTTGCACGAAGATGCAAATGGCGGTATCTGGGTCGGTGCGCGCGGCGGTCTTGGGTTGCTAGAAAAGGCTGATCAGAGTCGCGTGAAATCGATGGCGAAGTCGCCGGGTTCGGATACGACCGTGCTCGCGATCAATGCAGATACGGAGGGTCGTCTCTGGATAAGCACAGTGAGCGGCCTTGCATTATTGCGGGCAACGGATAAAGACATGGCGTGGAAGCTGTTTTCCCCTGCACAAGGAATCGCTGCACAAACCTATTTCAGTGTGATTGACGACGCACGTGGAAGTCTTTGGCTTTGTTCCAACCGTGGCATCGTCAAAATAGGGAAATCGCAGATTGACGAGTTGATGACCAGCAAGAGAAGCACCGTGGATAGCGTCGTTCTTGCGCGCGCGGAGGGCATGACGACCGCACAGTGCAATGGTTCCTCGCAACCAGCCGGTTGGCGCACAACTGACGGGCGCCTGTTGTTTCCGACGGCACGAGGGCTGGCTGTTGCTGAACCCGGTCGCCAAATCACCCGCAATGTGCGAGCGCCACCTGTGCATATCAAATCGGTCGGTATCGATGCCGAGCCGGTAACACCGGATGCGCAAGGCCTGATAGCGGTGCCACCGGGAAAGCATCGCTTGGAAATAACCTACGTGGGATTAAATCTGGCGAACCCCGAAAAAATGCGCTATCGCTACCAGTTAGTGGGTTTTGATCGCGACTGGGTCGATGCGGGGCGCGAAGCGAAGGCGGTCTACACCAATGTTGGCCCGGGGAAGTATTCGTTTCGGGTGCTTGCATCGCTTGATGGTGGACCTTGGAGCGAGCCCGGTGCGCTGCTGAATTTGGAAAAGCAGCCACACATGCACGAGACCATCTGGTTTCGTGTCATTTTTGCGGTGGCGCTGATCATGATCGTATTTCTAATTTATCGTGGCCGTATCGCACAGATGAATGCACAGCAAAAACGACTGCGAGAGATGGTGGACGCGCGCACGCAGGATCTGGAATCGGAAAAGCAAAAGCTCGAGTCCACGAGCCGTGAAAAGGCTCGCTTGCTGGTGCAAGTCGCGGATGCGGCCAAAGCTTATGAGCGGCTGTCGAAAGAAGATGGACTAACAGGATTGAACAACCGGCGCGAACTCGACCGCATTCTGGCGCATGAATATGAACGCGCTGTCCGCAATGGCCGACCGCTGTCGGTCGCGTTGGCAGATCTCGATTTCTTCAAGAAGGTCAATGATCTGCATTCGCACGCGGTCGGTGATGAGGTGCTGCGAGTCGTTGCCAATATCCTCATGGAAGGTTGTCGCGGCATCGACATGGTTGGCCGCTACGGCGGTGAAGAATTCGTGCTGGTGTTGCCGGAAGCCGATGCAGAAGTGGCGAGGCAAATCTGCGAACGTTTGCACGTGGCCATCGAGAGCTTTGATTGGGCGAGCATAAACGCCAACATGAAGGTCACGATGAGTTTTGGGGTGGCGACACTTTCTGGCGAGCAGAGCTTTGAGCGTCTCGTTGCGCAGGCCGATGCGAAATTGTACGAGGCAAAAGCTGGCGGGCGGAATCGGATTTGTGGGTAGGGTGATTCGCGAATAATTTGCAAACTCTAGCACTGGCGGGCATTGCAGGCTTAAAATGGCCTGAAAGTCCCGCCAATGCTAGAGTTTATCAAAATATTCGCTGTTTTCTAACCGACCCTTTCAGTGTCGGTATTCTGCGCAAGCACAGTCTGTTTTCCCAGCACGCCCGCCAACCTGGTTGCATTCCTCGCGGCCATCGCATAAATCGACAGCTGCGGATTGGCGCCGATCGAGGTCGGGAACGCAGAGCCGTCAAACACCCAGAGATTTTCCAGTTGGTGATGTCGGCCATCGCCGCGCGTCACGGACGTGCGTGGGTCTGCGCCCATGTTGCAGCCGCCCATCACATGCGCGCTCGCCACACGGGTGCGCAAGGTTTGCATCGGCAGTGACGCAATGGCACGTTTGGCATCGTTCCAGTGGCGATAAGGTTTTGCATCTTCATGCAGCGGCATGACAATTTTTGCCCCCGCCGCGAATTGTATTTCGGCCATGACCAGCAATGAATGACGGATGCCATCCCACACGTAATCGCTGATGCGGTAATCGAGCAAGGCGCTGCCATCAGATCGAATTGCCACTTGGCCACCGCTACTTTGCGGATGGAAACCGTCGCGCATGAGCGCAATGGCGACGTGCATGTTCGGCAGCCGCGTCATCCACATCGAATGGTCGATGCCAAAGCCCTGTAACGTGATGCCAGCCAGAATCGGGTGGATCGGCGGTGCTTCGAGCTTGAAGCCGATCGGGCCATCGTGCGGCATGGTGTCAAGAAAATGATCCGAGTAGATCGTCTGCGGTGCACCCGAATATGCTTCCACCTTCGCATCCATGATGGCGGCACTCACCGGCGAAGGATGCAGGAAGGTACGTTTGCCCAGCGTGCCATGCGGGTCGGGCAATTTGGACCGCAACATCAGCCCCGGGTTGTTGATTGCGCCACCGGCAAGCACATAGTGTTTCGCCTTGACAAAGATCCGGTGCGGCCCGGCAACGGTATTGACGCCCACGCTGTCGACTGCCATTCCCGATGCGACGAGGCTGGTGATTTGCCCGTAGCGTGACGATAGCTTTTCCACCCGCGCTGAATGTATCAGCGTCATGCCGCGATCGAGCGCATCGGGAATGGTGGTGACGAGCATCGACTGCTTGGCGTTGGTCGGGCAGCCCATGCCGCAATACCCTAAATTCCAGCAGCTTTTGACGTTACGGTGAATGGCCGCAGCAGGGATGCCGAGCTTTTCGCAGCCACGGCGAAGTATTTCGTTGTTCTCATTCGGTGCCACCGGCCACGGTGCGATATTCAGCCGTGCTTCCATTTTCTCGAACCACGGTGCCAGCTTTGTATCGGTGTAGTCGTTCAGACCCCAAACCTGTTCCCAGTGCTTGAGCGTTGCCGATGGTGTGCGGAAGCTCGATGTCCAGTTGACTGTGGTGGAGCCGCCGACGGCGCGCCCTTGCAAAATGGTGATGCCCTTGTCTTTGGTTTGCCGCCCGGCTGATTCCTGATAAAGCAGCGGATACGCATCGCGTTCGCGCATCCGAAAATCGCTTGAGCTTTTGAACGGGCCTTCCTCAATCATCAGTACCTTCAACCCCGCCTGCGTCAGCACTTCTGCTGCCGTACCGCCGCCCGCACCGGAGCCAACGATAACGACATCGCATTCAATGGTGATGTCGCCAGTCATGCGCGTGCCGTCGATAACTTTCCAGCCGCGTGTGCGATCCGCGAGGGCTAGTTTGATCGGGTCCGCAATGATTGTTTGGCTCACAGTAACCCCAGCTCTTTTGCGAACGGCGGCCCGTCATAGCTAATCTTGCCCCACGACAGCGGATTGCCGTACCAGCACGCGACGATGACGCGGGCCAGCGCCTGATAGCCCTG
>JANOQY010000405.1:0-3028 GCA_031414995.1 Betaproteobacteria bacterium | reverse complement strand
TGTAGCAGAGCGTCCCGATAAACGGAATCCTTGAGGTGCGCAATCGCGGCCTCGGCGGCCTTCGTTTCACGATGCGCTTGCGCGCGCGCGTAATCGATCGCACCGGTCATGCGGATCGTGGAAACGACGGTCTCGAGTTCGGCACGGCCGCCGTTTTCAATCGCGCGACGAATCGCAGCCCGTTGGGTTTCGTTGCCGTGCTTCAACGCATAAATAAGCGGCAACGTCGGCTTGCCTTCGGCGAGATCGTCACCGATGTTTTTGCCGGTCTCACCGATGTCGCCCGAGTAATCGAGCACATCATCGATCAATTGGAATGCCGTACCCAAGCACATGCCATATTCCGCGAGTGCTGCCTCATCGGCATCGGACGCGCCACCCAAAATTGCGCCGACCCGGCAGGCGGCTTCGAATAGTTTTGCCGTCTTGAAACGCACCACAGTCAGATATTTTTCTTCGTCAGTATCCGGGTCATGAATATTGAGCAGTTGCAGCACTTCGCCTTCTGAGATCACATTGGTCGCTTCCGCCAATACTGCCATCACCGGCATCGAAGCCACGTGGACCATCATCTCGAAGGCACGCGAATAGAGAAAATCCCCCACTAGCACGGCAGCGGCATTGCCGAATTCGGCGTTTGCGGTATTGCGCCCACGACGAAGACTCGATTCATCAACCACATCGTCGTGAAGCAGGGTCGCGGTATGGATAAATTCAATGACGGCAGCGATTTCCTGAAGATTGGCTTTGTCTGCATTAAAGTGGCTGCCAGCCAGCAAAACCAGTGCGGGCCGAAGCCGTTTTCCGCCCGACTCGATGATGTAGTGCGATATTTGGTTGATCAGAATGACTTCTGAAGCCAACCGCGTACGGATGACTGCATCGACGGCGATGAGATCGGATGTAATTTCGCCTCGGATGGCGTCAAGACTGATCGGGTGATGCGGCAGATTCATGAAAATTGACTGGATTGGCTGGGGGGGGTACGGGTTGAACAACGCCAAAACAACGCAAAGCCAGCCTAAACCTCTGTTTCGATGAGTGAAAATAAACAAATAACGACTTAAAACGGTTTGACGGTCGCACCAAAGGCCAGTATCATAGCGGGTTCCGTCGACAGTCGATGGGAAATCAACGTAATTTATTGGAGTTTAACCATGTATGCGGTCATAAAAACCGGCGGGAAGCAGTATCGCGTCCAGGCTGGTGAAAAACTTAAAATAGAACAGATACCGGCAGACGTGGGCTCGCAGATTGTTTTGGATCAGGTGTTAATGCTTGGCACGGGTGAAACCGTGACCATTGGCACACCCCTCCTTGCAGGTGCGTCAGTCTCGGCTACCGTTTTATCTCAGGGTCGTGCGGACAAAGTCCGCATTTTCAAAATGCGCCGTCGCAAGCACTATCAAAAGCGTCAAGGCCATCGCCAAAATTACACCGAGATTCAAATCGGCGCAATTACGGCATAAGGAGATAGACAATGGCACATAAGAAAGCAGGCGGCAGTTCACGTAACGGCCGCGACTCAGAATCAAAACGCCTGGGCGTTAAAACGTTCGGCGGAGAATTGATCCCGGCAGGTTCGATCATCGTCCGTCAGCGCGGCACCCAGTTCCACGCCGGTGACAACGTCGGCATGGGTAAGGATCACACCCTGTTCGCACTCAAGGACGGTCACGTCAAGTTTGCAGTCAAGGGCGCTAGAAAAGTACGCACGATCAGTATCCTGGCCGTATAAGCTTCAGGGCGCGGGATCCAGACAAGGCCCCGGAGAATTCTCCGGGGCTTTTTTATTTCTCACTCTCTTCTCACTTTCTCACTCCATCATTTGATTTTCCACGATGCCTGACATTGGCCTGTTTCTGATTGCTTCTGCCCTGCTGGCGATAGCGCCGGGACCTGACATCGTGTATGTGCTCACCCGCAGCATCACACAAGGCCGGCGCGCGGGATTTGCCGCAGCCCTTGGATTTGCGACCGGTGTTATTTTTCATACCGCACTCGCTGCACTGGGCATTGCAGCGTTGATCAGGTCTTCAGAATTTGCGTTTTCGCTGGTTCGATATGCCGGTGCCGCATACCTCGTTTATCTGGGGATACGCACACTCATGAGCCGCAGCGCATTTCAGCTATCGAGCGACCACAATTCGCTGGCACTTTGGACGGTTTACAAACAAAGCGTCATCGGCAATGTCCTGAACCCTAAAGTGACACTATTTTTTCTCTCGTTTCTGCCGCAATTTATCAACCTGAGTGCCGGACATGTCGAATTGCAAATGGTGTTGCTCGGCGCGATATTCATGCTGGAAACTGTTGTTATCTTCGGTGCGATTGCATTTTTTTCAGGTGCCATCGGCGATAAGCTGCGATCAAATGCGCTGATCGCTGATCGCCTGAATATTTTTGCCAGCATCATATTTATCGCCTTGGGCATACGCGTAGCCTGGCCAGAAAGTTAAACTGTTCAAATGAAATTTATTGACGAAGCACGTATCGAAATCCACGCAGGCGATGGCGGTCGCGGCTCAGCATCGATGCGGCGCGAAAAATATATCGCCAAGGGCGGCCCTGACGGCGGCGATGGCGGCAGCGGCGGCAGCATTTATGTGGTCGCCGACAAGGACATCAACACGCTCGTCGATTATCGATTCACACGCATCTTTCGCGCCAAGGATGGCGGTCAGGGTCGCGGCGCAGGTTGCACCGGGCGCGGTGCCGATGACATCACCCTGCGTGTGCCAGTCGGCACCGTGATCAAGGATTTGTCGACCGATGAATTTATTGCCGATCTCACCCACGATGGCCAGATTGTGCAGGTCGCAAAAGGCGGCCATGGCGGTCTCGGCAATCTGCATTTCAAATCTTCAACCAACCGCGCACCACGCCAGTTCACGCCGGGCGGTGAAGGCGAGGCCAAGGAAATTTATTTCGAGCTGAAAGTGCTCGCCGATGTCGGATTGCTGGGCATGCCCAACGCGGGCAAATCAACGTTCATTCGCGCTGTCTCGGCGGCGCGCCCGAAAGTGGC
>JANOQY010000404.1:0-3790 GCA_031414995.1 Betaproteobacteria bacterium | reverse complement strand
CTTGCCAAGTTCGGCGATGGCTTTTTCGATCTCGCGGGTCAGCCTTACGCTGTCGGCGGTCGGTTGCTTCTGCACCGACAGGATGACAGCGGGCTTACCTTTGTAGCTGCCGTCGCCGCGCTTGATGGCCGGCGCCAGTTTCACGTCGGCGAGTTGCTTGAGCAGAACGGGTTGTCCGTTCTTTACGGTCACGACCAGATTCTGCAAATCTTCAATGCGCGCGCTGCGGCCGATATTGCGGATCAGGTATTCGCGGCCCTGCGCTTCGAGAAACCCACCACTTGTATTCGCGCCGAAATCCTTCAGCGCAGCTTCCAACTTCTCGCGTTCGATGCCCAGTGCCTGAAGCTGAGCCGGGCGCAATTCGACCCGATACTGCCGCACTTCGCCGCCGATCGGAATTACCTGGGCAACGCCGGGAATGGTCAACAGACGCGGTCGCATGACCCAATCCGCGTATTCGCGGACCAGCATCGGACTGACCTGAGCCGGGTCAGCCGGGATGGCAATCAACAGAATCTCGCCCATGATTGACGAGATCGGCCCGAGTTGCGGCACGACGCCCTGTGGCAATTGCTCGCGAACCAGGTTCAGGCGTTCGGCAATCTGCTGGCGGTTGCGATAGATATCGGAGCCCCATTCGAATTCGACGTAAATGATCGACAGGCCAACGCCGGACACCGAGCGAACCCGCGTCACACCGGGCATGCCATTCATTCCTGATTCAATCGGGAAGGTCACCAGTTGCTCGACCTCCTCGGGGGCCATGCCGCCTGCTTCGGTCAACAGCGTCACGGTGGGCTTGTTGAGATCTGGAAAAACATCGACTGGCATGTTCCGCAGCGTGATCGCGCCGTAGATAATCAGCAACAGCGAGAGGCCAAGGACGATCAGCCGCTGCCTCAGACTGGTATTGACAATAAATTCGAACATGTCAGCGCACCTGCGATAGCAGCCCGGCACCCTCGACGACAACGCGGTCGCCCTCGGCCAAGCCTGCCGTGATGCCGACGTTATTCGCGTCCAATGACTGATGGCGCACCCGGCGGGCGACAAACCGTTCGGCCTCGGTATGCACCCACACAGCGGTTTCGCCTGCACCGACCTTTGTCAATGCCGAACGCAGTACGGCAGCGCCCTTGGTTGCCTGCGCGGTCTTTACAATCACCTTGACTGGCTGACCTACCGCCACTGGCGCAGCGGATTTGGTGATACGGAATAGCAATGGCAACGCCTGCTCGCGCATTTGCAGACCGCCGCCGACGAACTTGAGTTCCAGCGCGGTTTGGTCCATCAGAGCGCTGGCAGACATTAATGTCGCAACAATGCCTGCATCGTAGGCCAGTGCCTCCACGGCAAGCCGGGCCGGGTCGACGATCTCGAACAAGGTCTCCTTTGCATCAACGACCTGCCCGGCGACTATTTGGGTCGCGCTAATGACGCCTGAGGCCGGCGCCAAGAGTGGCGTGGCGCTATCGATACTGGCGCTGACGAAGGCGCGGCGCTTTTGTAGTGCGCCGCGGTCGATGCGGGCGGCGTCGATCTCTTTTTGTGGCACCGCACCTTCGAGCTGTTCAAAGCGACGGACACGCCCGTCGGCAATGGCAAGTTGGGCCTCAAGTTCGGCCAACTGTGCCTTCTGGTTGCCGCGCTCGATGGCGCTGCCAACAGGACGCAGATAGGCCAGTACCTCATCCTTGGTGACTTTGCGCCCTGCAACTGGCATGCCCTTGGGACCTGGGACAACACTGCCTGCAAACGTTGCCTGTACGCGCCCGCCCGTCTCCGGGTCTGCGATGATCTTGCCGTTGAGTTCAATCGTTGCAGCGAGTTCAGTAATTCGAATTGGTTGGGTGCGCACGCCGATCTGACGCTGCACCGGTTTGGGAACGAACAAGCTACCGTCGGCGAGGCGCTGCGGCGCGTCCGAAGTTGCGCCTGCGGGATCGCTGGTCGATGCGACGGCGGCAGCTTTGTCTTTCTTGGCGTCCTTGCTGTGATCCTCGTCGCCGTGTGCAAACGCACCGCTTGCTACGCAAGACAAAGCAATCACCACACAGACAGATTGCCAGTTGATTTTAGACGGCACCATTGCGTTCAACATCAATACGGCACGCGTTCGCTTCCATTGACACGTCAATCTATACATATTCAAATTCCCCACGATTTTTTTGTGAATCACATAGCGATAGATGTCGACAACGCCGTTGTCAGCGATGTTTTAAGCTTCTATTTCTGTTTTTATTTCGCCTTACAAGCAGAAACCCACCGACGGCCAGCAACAGAAACCCAGCGACGACCCAGGCAATCCATTGTTTCCATCCGTCGGCATGTTCAACGCTTGTATTCGGCGCTGAAATGTCCAGCGTTGCTGTAAGCAGGTCCGCCGTATCGGCGGTCTCAATGGCAAACGTCAGCGGATGCTTTGCCGCAGGTATGGCGGTAGCTACATCGATAGCGTAGGTTCCAGGATTGATTTCGCGAGCGAGTCCTTTGAGACCCGCGCCTTCGACCTCAACTTTGGCACCTTCGACCGGCGCATTGGTACCGAAACGGTCCAGATACACCACGAGTCTCTTGCCTTCGAGGACGGCGACTACTTCAAATTCTTCGCTCGCACCAGACGCACGCGGCGCAATTGCCGTTGTCAGCATTGGGGTTGGCGTCGCGTGAGTATGGCCATCGCTGCTGTCGCCCCCTGCCCACACGGGAAGAACGACGATTGCTGCTAACAACAGAACTACTTTTATTTGCTTCAAGGGAGCACTCCACGCGATTGATTTAACTGCGATTGGGCGGCAGCACGGGCAACACGCTGGCGACTGAAAAAAGCTTCTGCATCGTAGGCAGCGGCGCGGATACGTAGCAGCGTCGCAAGATCGGATTCGCCTAGCGAAAACGCCCGCTCGGTGAGCAACAGATTTTCTGCAGAGAGGGTGTGGCGCTCTGCCGCCATCGCCAACTGCCGTTCGGTCGCCTGCAATGCGCGCTCCGCACGCACCGCAATAAGCTGGATGCGGATCTGTACTCGCGCCAATTCGGCATCGGCTTGATCGGCCTCGGCTTGGGCTGACGAGGTTTCGCGACGCACCTGCGCTGCCGAAGAAAATGGAATCTTCAGGTTAATTCCGACGCTGTTGGCATAGGGCTCCGCAAAATCGCCGCGTTCACGCACCACCCGCAACGCCAGTTCCGGTGCCGCGCGCCGGGATTCAACGGCGACTTTCACTTTTGCGCGGGCGCTGCGTGAAGTGGCAGCGGCCACCACAAGCAGCGGGTGGGACTCGGGCACAATCGTGATCCCGTCGAGTGGTTGCATCGCGGGCCTTTCCACAACCATTTCTGCGGTCAAATCTGCTGGCGCAGGCATGCCGGTCAACGTGCGCAGGACCTGCTCTGCCTGCAATAGCGACAGGTCGGTTTCTATCATTTCCGCGTCGGCAACATGCAATTCGTTCTGCGCAAGGTTAGCGTCGATGCGGGAAACTTCGCCCGCTTCGAAAAGGCGTCGCACGTTGGTGGACAGCGCGCGCGCGGTATCCCGGCGTTGCGCAGCGAGCGTTTTTGCATTGCGGGCGAAGGCCAGTGCCCACCAAGCCTCACGCAGTTCGCCGGCCAGTTCGAGGCGCAGGGCGGCGCGTTTCGCGACGGCCTCGTCGATGCGACTGGCAGCCTCATTCACGCGTGCCGCCTTCTGTCCGGGAAGCCAAAGCGGCGTCGCGAGTTCGACTTCCCACTCTTGCCGACCGAGATTGCGGTTGAGGCGGTCGTTAAGACTGCCGATACTGAC
>JANOQY010000403.1:0-1952 GCA_031414995.1 Betaproteobacteria bacterium | reverse complement strand
ACTCAGATCCGTGGCCACGACAAAGTTTCCCGGTCTCCATTTGCTGCTCAGTGCCGCGAGCTTGCTCTCTGTTGGCTCGGCACGGTAAAGGCCAGCCTGCTGCATGGTGCCGGTTGAGTCTCCGGCCACAATGACGTTGTCGACAAAAGCGGCATTGGTGATTGCTCTTCCCGCGTAGCGCCAAACCAGAAAGTCCTGAGCACGTTCGGTTTTGAGCTTCGAATAAATACCTTCCAGCAAAAGTTCGAAATCATTCGATACCTTGTACTGTAGCTCTGCTGTTACGCCAACCCGGGACCGATCAACGGTGAACTGCTCATACTGCAGGCGGTCCCCGCTGATGTCGGCGGTGCCGTCGCGATTCAAATCAGCGCTGGTTCCTGGTGCGGTGCCTGCCCCAATCTGTGTGCGCGTAAAGAAATTATTTCGCTCAAAAGCTTGTGTGGAGGAAACGCGCTTGGTGTAGTCGACTGCGACCAGATAGCCGAGCTTCCCATCCGCAGTTTTGTCGGCAATCAGTGCCGATACCGCAGGCTGGTATTTCTCCACGTTTTCCGAATATTCGCCCTGACCGCGAACCGAAAGTGTGAAGGCCTTGAAATCCAGCGGATTGGGCGTGACCAGATTCACTGAGCCGCTGAGTCCACCTTCAACTTGCGAAGCGATCGGCGATTTGCGAACTTCGATCCGGCCAAACAAACCTGACGGAACCGTATCAAGCCCGGAGTTGCGACCGAGCTGCTCATTCTCCGGTGGCGACAGCCGCGCAGAGTATCCGAGTAATGTTCTGCCATCTACCTCAACCCGCACGAGTGGGAGTCCGCGAATGGAAACTGACTGGCCCTCGCCGAATACGCGCGTCACCTGAACACCAGTCACGCGCTGGAGCGCCTCAGCTACGTTCGCGTCAGGAAGCTTTCCAACGTCCTCTGCGGTGATGACATCCATGACTTGCGGCGCATCGCGCTTTACCTCTGATGCACGCTCCAGTGAGCTACGGATGCCCGTAACGATAATTGCGTCAACCGCTTGCTCTTGCGCCGGCGGTTTAGCCGCGGCTGGCGTGGCTGCCTCTGGCTTGGGGGAAGCGGCTTGTTGCGCCACCGCTGCGTGCCCGAATCCAAGCATGGCGAGTGCGATTGCAGCGGCAAGCGGGGACATTTTGCAATGGGGCGCGTTTTTATTTGAACAGTTGGACATTTCTAACTCCTCCAGAGGTGGATTTGTGACATTCGTTTTCGTCAGGGTTGCGTCGTTTTTTGTGTTGAGTACGCTTGTGCTTTTCGTGAGTACACCCGGCGTGGGTGCGAAGGCTATCGATAATTCATCGCCCAGGTGATGACTAACGGGGCGCGCATTGTGAAGCGATCGAGGCTGCACACCACAACGGTTTTCATCGGACTGCTTGGTGACTTGTACTCTTCACGTCCCTGTGTTTTTTCAGTCTTGCAATGGCGCATGCCAGTCACCGCGAAGGCGGAAACGTTACCTTTGCCGAAGGTGACCTTGCTGCCTGCCAGTGTGGCTTCATCGGAAAAGGACGCGAACTCCAGCGTCACGTTTTCCACGTCGAGCGCTGACGAGGGCGTGTATTTGTCTGTCCGTGTGATCACGCCGGACGCCATGGTGTACGTGGTGTCGAGCTTTATCCGCGCGTCCTTGATCGGGATGTTTTTGCCGAGTTGGGTCAGCGCGTCTTGCTGGAAAGTGACGACGTGCTGCGCGCCATTTTTTTGGCTGCGAATGTTCTTGATAAATGCCGTTGCGATCAGTTGACTACCGTCGGCGAGTGTGAATTTCGGCAGTAGTTGTGGATGTTGATAGCCGCTGTCGGGAACACCCGCCACGATCATGCTCGAGAACGGTAGCGGGTAATAGGGGCTATTGGCGTGCTGACCGGGGCCGCCGTTGATCATCAGCAGGCTGAACACATGTTGCTTGTCGCGAAAAAT
>JANOQY010000402.1:0-20740 GCA_031414995.1 Betaproteobacteria bacterium | reverse complement strand
TTCTTCACCCCAAAACAATGCTCCAGCGAAGGAAACACCCCTCCCCTAACCTCCCCCGCATACTCCGCCGCAGCCTCCGAAACAATCGCCCCAATATCCCGATACCGTTTCGCAAACTTTGGCGTGAAATCCGGAAACAACCCCAGAATATCCTCCGTCACCAACACCTGCCCATCACAAGCCGGCGATGCCCCAATCCCAATCGTCGGTACCTTTAACGATTCGGTAATCGCCCGTGCCACCGGCTCCACAGTCCCCTCAATCAACACCGAAAACGCCCCTGCTTCTTCAAAACGCTTGGCAAGCGCAGGCCAGCGCAACATCGCGTCCGCTTCTTTGCCCTGCGCCTTGAATCCACCCATCTCATGCACACGCTGCGGCATCAGCCCAATATGCGCCATCACCTGAATGCCGCGTGCGGACAAAAACTCAACTGTCTCCACCAATTCCTCGCCGCCTTCGAGTTTCAATGCCTGCGCACCACTCTCGGCAGTGGCGCGCGCGCAATTGCGATAGGCCAGTTCATTTGATTCCTGATAAGTCCCGAACGGCATATCGAGAATGACGGCTGAATGGCTGGAGCCGCGCATCACGGCCTTTGCGTGATTGATCATCATGTCCAGCGTGACGGCGAGTGAATTTTCCATCCCGTACACGACCATGCCCAACGAATCGCCAACCAGCAGCACATCGCAGTGAGGGTCTAGCAACTGGGCCATCGGCTTGGTGTAGGCGGTGAGCATGACGATCCGGCTCTTGCCTTTCATACTGCGAAGGTCGGGAATACTGATGCGTTTTTGTGGATTGTGGATGCTCATGGGATAAGAAAAGTGAAGGTTGCGAGTAAGACCGTTTTAAAGCGTTATTATCGCGCTTACTTCTATATTTCAGGATTTCCAATGACACTTATTGTCCGCTGGTTCATCAATGCGCTGGCTCTCATGCTGGTCGCGTATCTTTATTCCGGGGTCAAGGTCGATGACATTTTTTCAGCCTTGATTGCAGCGCTGGTGTTGGGCCTGGTCAATGCTGTCATCCGCCCGCTGTTGGTGTTGCTCACGCTGCCTGTGACGGTACTTACGTTGGGGCTGTTTATCTTTATCATCAATGCGTTCCTGTTCTGGTTTGTGGCCGAAGTCGTGAAAGGCTTCACCGTGACCGGATTCATGGCGGCGCTGATCGGCTCGCTGATGTTTAGTGTTGTGACGCTATTGACAAGCTGGCTGGTATTTAGCAAAAAGAAGTCGTAACCGCCCGTGGAAAGCGACTTTTGAGGCTGCAAAGCCTCTATTACTACTAAAAATCGCAGTTTTCTTTCGTTTTGTCTTGAATTTGTCAGGAATGCCCTCAATTCCTGCATGACCTTGTTTTTTCTGGAGTTTTGTCATGTCGGACCCTATTGAGAACGCCACTGCAGAGGCGTCAGCCGAAGCAGAATCGGCCCAGCCCCTCACATCCCTGGAACAACACATCAGCGATCTTGAAAAAGCGCTTGTTGAGGCCGAAGTGAAGGCGACCGAAAACTACGACCAATTTGTGCGCGCCAAAGCGGAAATGGAGAACATCCGCCGCCGCTCGGCAGAGGATGTATTGAAAGCGCAGAAATTCGGCGTGGAAAAAATCGCCGATGCGTTGCTTGCCGTGAAAGACAGCATGGATGCGGCACTAGTGGTGGAAAACACTTCCGTCGAATCATTCAAAACTGGTGTCGAGTTGACCGCACGCCAGCTCGCGAACGTTTTCGAGAAATTCTCGATTGTGGAAGTGAACCCGGTCGGCGAAAAATTTGACCCCACCAAACACCAGTCGATTGCCGCGCTTGAATCTGAGCAGGCTCCGAATACAGTCGTCAACGTCATGCAAAAAGGCTATCTGCTGCACGAGCGGATACTGCGTCCGGCCTTGGTGACGGTGGCCAAGGAAAAATCAGCCGCAGGCGGCGCTTAACCTAACCTTAACGCATTGCATTAGCGGCGCGACGCTTGAAATCCGACCAAATAGCCCTACATTCAATGCAGGCATAAACATCACCGCGCTTAAAACGCGAAATTCAAAAATCAGGGGAAACATCATGGGAAAAATCATCGGTATTGATTTGGGAACCACCAATAGCTGCGTATCCATCATGGAAGGCGGCGTACCCAAAGTCATCGAAAATGCGGAAGGCGCGCGCACCACGCCTTCCATCGTCGCGTATCAGGACGACGGCGAAATTGTGGTCGGTGCATCGGCCAAGCGGCAGGCGGTTACCAACCCGAAGAACACCTTGTTCGCGGTCAAGCGGCTGATCGGTCGGCGCTTTGAAGAAAAAGAAGTGCAGAAGGACATCGGCCTGATGCCCTACAAGATTTTCAAGAACGACAACGGCGATGCGTGGGTAGAAGCCCAAGGCAAGAAAATGGCACCTCCGCAAGTTTCAAGCGAAGTGCTGCGCAAGATGAAAAAAACGGCGGAAGACTATCTCGGCGAAGAAGTGACCGAGGCCGTCATCACAGTACCCGCATATTTCAACGACAGCCAGCGTCAGGCCACCAAAGATGCAGGCCGGATTGCGGGCTTGGATGTCAAACGCATCATCAACGAGCCGACTGCGGCTGCGCTGGCGTTTGGCATGGACAAGCAAGAAGGCGATCGCAAGATTGCGGTTTATGACCTCGGTGGCGGTACGTTCGACGTCTCGATCATTGAGATCGCGTCTGTTGACGGCGAGCATCAATTCGAAGTGCTGAGTACTAACGGCGATACGTTTCTGGGCGGCGAGGATTTTGATCAGCGCCTGATGGATTATCTGTGCGACGAATTCAAGAAGGATCAGGGCATCGACCTGAAAAAAGACGTGCTGGCTCTGCAACGCCTGAAGGAAGCCGCTGAAAAAGCCAAGATCGAACTCTCTTCCACGCAACAAACGGAAGTGAACCTGCCGTACATTACGGCGGATGCGAACGGCCCGAAACACTTGGCCGTGAAACTTACCCGTGCAAAATTTGAGGCGCTGGTTGATGAGTTGATCGAACGCACCATCAAGCCTTGCGAAATGGCGATCAAGGATTCCGGCTTGAAGATCAGCGATATCTCCGACGTGATTCTGGTCGGCGGTCAAACGCGGATGCCGAAGGTGCAGGAAAAAGTTAAAGAGATCTTCGGTCGTGAGCCACGCAAGGATGTGAACCCGGACGAAGCCGTAGCCGTTGGTGCTGCAATTCAAGGTGGCGTGTTGAAGGGCGACGTGAAGGATGTGTTGTTACTCGACGTGACGCCACTCTCACTTGGCATTGAAACGCTCGGTGGGGTATCGACCAAGCTGATCAAGAAAAACACCACGATCCCGACCAAGGCTTCGCAGGTATTTTCGACGGCCGATGACAACCAGTCAGCCGTTACCATCCACGTGCTGCAAGGCGAGCGTGAATTGGCCTCTGGCAATAAATCGCTGGGTCAATTTAACCTCGAAGGTATTCCACCTTCAGCGCGCGGCATGCCGCAGATTGAAGTCGCTTTTGATATCGACGCCAACGGCATCATGCATGTGAGTGCAAAAGACAAAGCCACTGGCAAAGAAAACAAGATCACGATCAAAGCCAATTCCGGATTAACCGAAGAAGAAATTCAGCGCATGGTGAAAGACGCTGAAGCCAACGCTGACGAAGACAAGAAGTTGTTGGAACTTGTTACTGCCCGCAATCAGGGCGATGCGTTGGTGCATTCAACCAAGAAATCGTTGGCTGAATACGGCGAAAAGATTGACGCCAGCGAAAAGGCTGCGATTGAGACTGCCAGCAAAGAGCTGGAAGATGCGTTGAAAGGCAGCGACAAAGCCGAGATCGAAGCCAAGACCGAAGCTCTGGGCAAGGTATCGCAGAAGCTTGGCGAAAAAATGTACGCTGATATGCAGGCCAAGGCACAGGCTGAAGGTGGCGGTGGTGGGGGGGGGGCTGGCCCTACAGGTGCGGGCGCAGCACCCGGCGGCGAAGCCAAGGAAAAAGACATGGGCAATGTGGTAGATGCAGAATTTACGGAAGTGAAAGACAAGAAGGGTTAATTCCGGATAGTACGCACCGGATTAACTGGCCGGGTTAGAGCGGACGCTTAGCGACGCTCAACTCGGCCATTCCTATTTCTAATCGCTGGAATATCATGGCAAACAAAAAAGACTTCTACGAAATTCTCGGTATAAATCGCGACGCGAGCGATGAGGACATCAAAAAGTCGTATCGCAAACTGGCGATGAAATACCATCCGGATCGCAATCCGGACAGCAAGGACAGCGAAGAAAAATTCAAAGAAGCCAAAGAGGCTTACGAGATTTTGTCGGAGCCTGAAAAACGCCGCGCCTACGATGCCTATGGGCATGCCGGTGTCAATCCGCAAATGGGTGGCGGTCAGGGCGGCGAAGGATTCGGTGGCTTCTCGGAAGCCTTCGGCGATATCTTTGGCGAAATTTTTGGCGGTCGTGGTGGCGCCGGTCGCGGTGGGCAGCAGGTGTATCGCGGCGCCGATCTGCGCTACAACATGGACATCACGCTCGAGCAGGCCGCGCGCGGAACTGAAACCAAGATACGTATTCCCACGCTGGATGACTGTGAAACCTGCAAAGGAACAGGAGCCAAGCCTGGTACAACGGCCAAAACTTGTCAGACGTGCAACGGCCAGGGCCAAGTTCGGATGCAACAGGGATTCTTCTCAATCCAGCAGACGTGCCCTACCTGCCACGGCACTGGCAAGGTCATACCCGAACCGTGTACGGCATGTAACGGTGCCGGACGTGTAAAGAAACATAAAACGCTGTCAGTAAAGATTCCTTCCGGGGTCGATGACGGTGACCGCATTCGTCTCTCTGGCGAAGGTGAAGCGGGCGTGAACGGTGGTCCTCCCGGCGATCTCTATGTCGTAGTGCAACTCAAACCCCATGCGGTATTCCAGCGCGATGGTGCTGATCTGCATTGCGAAATGCCCATCACATTTACCGTTGCCGCACTTGGCGGCGAGATTCATATTCCGACACTGGACGGCGAAGCCAAGATCAAGATTCCAGCAGAAACACAAAGCGGACAAGTGTTCCGCCTGCGCGGAAAAGGCATTCGGCCAGTCCGCCAGACATCGGCGGGCGATTTGATGTGCCACGTTGTCGTCGAAACACCCGTTCGTCTGACGGATCGCCAAAAAGAAATTCTGCGTGAACTCGAAGAGATCAACAAGACCGACGGCGACAAGCACAACCCACGGGCGAAGAGCTTTATGGACAAGGTGAAGGATTTCTTCGCCGGTTAATTTGAGCAGGAAACCATACAGGAGCATACAATCAGGACACAAACGACCCGCAGCAGACGGGACTTTGAGTAAGCAACGTTTCAGTTGACCCGAAAATTTAGTCTGAGGAGGCAATGATGATTGAGTGTTTCCGGCGTCTTGGATGGATTCTATTAATTGCCGTTTGTCCGCTTTCGCAGAACGTACTTGCGCAAGGCGTGACCGCCGATACCATTCTCATCGGCCAGTCCGCCGCGCTCTCCGGCCCGGCCCAGGAGCTCGGCAAGGAAATGAAATCCGGCGCTGAGGCTTACTTCGACGTTATCAACAAAAGCGGCGGCATCAACGGCAGGAAAATCAAGCTGGTCTCTATCGATGACGGCTACGAGCCTGAAAAGGCCGCTGCAAACACTAAAAAACTGATCAACGACGACAAAGTTCTTGCGCTGTTTGGATATGTCGGCACGCCAACCTCAAACGCGTCATTGCCAATTCTCACGGAAGCTAAAGTGCCGTTTATCGGTGCGTTCACCGGCGCGCAGAGTTTGCGCGAGCCGTTCAATCGCTATGTGTTCAATATTCGCGGAAGTTATTTTGACGAAACTGAGCAAATCGTCGGCCATCTTGTCCAGCAGGGGATCACGAAAATAGCGGTGTTCTACCAGAATGACGCCTATGGCAAGGCCGGCCTTGCTGGTGTGGAACGTGCGATGAAAAAACGCACGTTGGCGATTGCCTTAACCGCAACGGTTGAGCGCAATACGACCGATGTTTCTGCGGCCGTCGCGGCGCTGGCCAAATCCAAAACAGACGCAATCATCATGGTTAGCGCCTACAAAAGTTGTGCTGCGTTCATCAAATCAATGAAGCTCGCTGGCGCGTTGCAGCAGTTCTGGAATGTGAGTTTTGTTGGTTCCAAAGCGCTTTCCAACGAGCTCGGCGAAGATGGGCGCGGCGTACAAATTTCCCAGGTTGTCCCATTCCCCTGGTCAGATGTGAACCCGATCGTGCGCGAGTATCAAAAACGCATAGGTGGTCGCGAACTGTATTCATTCACCTCGCTGGAGGGCTACATTGCCGCGAAGGTGTTGGTTGAGGGCCTGAAGCGTGCGGGGAAGAATCCCACCCGCGAATCCCTGGTCGATGGTCTGGCGAGCATGGGCAAAGTCGATTTGGGTGGATTTACGGTGAACTACACTCCTACCAATCACAATGGATCGAGTTACGTAGACTTGACCATCATCTCCCGCGGCGGCACATTCAAGCACTGAGGCCGCGCGCTGGGCACGACCACTTCGCGAGTACATACGCGCGGTCTCACTTAGAGACGGATCACCTTCGGGTCGATATTGGCTTTACAATGCGCGGGCTTCATACGTGTGGCGGCGCGTACAAATAAAATAATCTGCCGTCTGGAATCAAAAGGGGAATTCATGAACTATCCAACGTGTGTCAGGGCGGTTGGCGGGCTTTACCGCGCGCTGACATGTTTGCTGCTTGCAGCGACAACCTTATTTGTCGGCAACGCAGGCGCACAAGGGGTGACCGCAGACACGATTCTTGTTGGTCAGTCTGCGTCGCTAACAGGTCCGTCGGAGGAATTAGGGCTTGAAATGAAAGCTGGCGCCGAGGCTTTTTTCAATGCGATTAACGAGGCGGGCGGCGTCAATGGCCGAAAAATAAAATTGATCTCGCTCGATGACGCCGGTGCGCCTGAGCGCACAAAAGCCAACACACTCAAGTTGCTAGACGAGGAAAAAGTATTCGCGTTGTTCGGCTACACGAACGCTTATACGATTAACCCGATACTTTCACTGGTTGAGAAGAACAAGGTTCCGTTTTTTGCACCCGCGAGCGGGGACCTCGCTACCCGCGAACCAGTCAGTCGCTATGTCTTCAATATTCGCGCCAGCTATATTGAGGAAACTGAGAAAATTGTCGAGCAATGGACGCGCCGTGGGCTAACCAAAGTCGCCATTTTTTACCAGAATGATGCGTACGGTCGTGCAGGCTTGGCCGGCCTTGAGCGCGCGTTGCGCGAGCGAAAATCCAATATCCTGATCTTTGGCAGTGCTGATCGCAATGCGACGAACGTCGCATCATCAGCGCAAACCATTGCCAAGTCAGGCGCGCAGGCGGTCATCATCAGTGCTGGTGCCAATACGGCCAGCGCATTTATCAAGGAAATGAAAAAACTCGGCTCAGGCGCACAAATGTGCCTGCTCAGTTCAGTCGGTGCAAAAACAGTCGCTCAATCTCTTGGCGAAGACGGCCGTGGGGTCGAGGTTTCGCAAGTGGTTCCGTTACCGTTTTCCGATAGCGAGCCGCTCGGCCGTGAATATCTGAAACGCATCGGCGGACCGGGCAAGGCGAGCTTTGCCTCGCTTGAGGGGTATATTGCCGCAACTGTTTTTGTTGAAGGGCTGAAAAAAGCGGGCAAAGCCCTAACTCGCGATTCGTTTATTGCAGCACTCGACAAACTCGGGACCCTCGATCTGCGCGGCTATCGCGTGAAATTCAGCCCGGAAAATCACAATGGTTCCAGCCTGGTTGAACTCACCGTGCTTGGTGCCGGTGGCACCTATAAACGCTAGCTCAAACGACCACAACAATAAAAAAGGGCGCGAAAGCGCCCTTTTTTATTGCTTGCAGTAACCACTTAAAACATATGCTGTCCGCCGTTGATGGCAATATTGGCACCGGTCACAAAAGCCGCCTCATCGGACGCGAGGTATGCGCACAAACCGGCTACTTCTTCGGGCTTACCCAGGCGACCGATCGGAATCTGCGGGATGATCTTGGTGTTGAGTACTTCTTCTGGGATCGCTGTCACCATCGCGGTGCCGATGTAACCCGGCGAAATCGTATTGACCGTAACGCCTTTCCGCGCAACTTCCAGCGCCAACGCCTTGGTAAAACCATGCATGCCAGCTTTGGCCGCTGAATAATTGGTTTGTCCAAACGCACCTTTTTGACCGTTCACCGACGAGACATTGATTACCCGTCCCCAACCGCGCTCAACCATGCCGTCAACAATGGGTTTTGACATATTGAAGACGCTATCCAGATTGGTACTGATCACGGCAGACCAGTCGACTTTCGACATTTTCTTAAATGTTGTGTCGCGCGTAATGCCAGCGTTATTGATGAGGATGTCTATAGGGCCAACTTCCTTTTGGATCTTTGCCACTGCCGCTGCGCACGAATCGAAATCTGCAACGTCAACCGCGTACGCATGGAAATGGTAATCGCGTGCCTCCATCTCTTTCAGCCAAGCGGCCGATTTTGTGTTGGACGGCGAATACGTCACCACCACTTTGATACCCATGCGGGCAAGCTTCATACAAATCGCTTCGCCCAAGCCGCCCATTCCACCAGTGACGATGGCAATCCGTTGTGTTGCTGGCATGTCTCTCTCCTGTTGTAATTTATTTATCAACACTCTTCTTTTTAGGTGTTCACCCGACAAAGCGGGACTGCTACAAAAAACATCTACAGAAATAATACACTCAGGCAATCGAACCGCAAACCATGGTGATTTTTTATATTGGCTCCGTTACGATTTTTCAATCACGTAGCGGCCTGGTGCCGGCTCGATCGGCTTGAAGGCGGCGTTGCCCAATGTGGTTCTGGCAGGAATCATTCTGCCGCCGTATTGCTTTAGCCAATTTGCCCAGCGCGGCCACCAACTGCCCTCGACTTCGGTGGATGCGTCCAGCCATTGCTGGTAGTCAACAGTCGGGGCGATGCCGATACGGTGACTGCGCTTGTTTTTTGAAGCGGGATTCACCACACCCGCAACGTGACCCGCTGCACCCAGAATAAATTCGGTCTTCCCACCCAATAGCGATGCGCTCGCATAAGCCGTGCGCCAAGGCACGATGTGGTCTTCCTTGGCTGCGAACACAAAGGCCGGCATGTTTACATACGATATATCTACCGGAACGCCGCACATAACCAGCCTGTCAGGCTTGGCCAGATTATTTTTGGAGTACATGTTCCGCAGATAGTAGACGTACCACGGCCCCGGAAGGTTGGTGCTGTCTGAATTCCAGTAGAGCAAGTCGAACGCTGGGGGTTTGGTGCCTTTCAGGTAATTGCCAACGACGTAATTCCAGATGAGTTCATTGGCCCGCAATGACGTAAACGCGTACGCAAGTTCGCTGCCGCTGACGATGCCGCCGCTGCCAATTTCGCGCTCGCGACTACTGATGAAATCTTCATTGATGTACGACGTGACCTCACCCGCATCCGAAAAATCGAGGAAGGTCGTAAGGAAGGTGACGCTTTCAACAACGTCGTGGCCCATGCGACGCAACACCGCGATGGCACTGGCGAGCAACGTGCCACCCACACAAAATCCGAGTGCATTGATTTTTTCTACATTGGTGATGACTCTAACGGTATCGATTGCTTTCACAACGCCGCTGGCGATGTAGTCGTCCCATGTCAGGTGCCCTTGTTCCGCCTTTACATTGCGCCATGAAACGATGAATACCGTGAAACCCTGTTCCACCGCATATCGCACGAACGAGTTATCCGGGCGCAAATCGAGAATGTAGAATTTATTGATGCACGGTGGCACCACCAGCAGCGGCCGGACATGCACCTCTTTGGTCTGCGGCGTGTACTGCACCAACTGGAAAACTTCGTTTTCAAACACCACGCTGCCGGGCGTAAGCGCGATGTTCACTCCGACCTTGAATGCCTGCTCATCGGTCATGGAAATATGGCCCTTGTCCATATCTTCCCTGAGATTTTCCAAACCCGCTTTTAGGCTCTCCCCTTTCGATTCGATTGCCGATTGAAGCGCTTCCGGATTGGTCGCCAGAAAATTGGCTGGCGACATCGCATCCAGATGCTGCTTCACAAAGAAACGCATTTTCTTTTTAGTTACGTTGGCGACATCTAGGCTCTCAATGCTATCGAGCAGCAGCCGGTACGTCGACAGATAGGATTCCGCCAGATGTCTGAACTGCGGCGAAGATTGCCATGCCTCTCCTGAGAACCGCTTGTCAGACAGGCTGGCCAGCGGAATCGGATGCGAAGTGGTTGTCTCATTCTGCGGTTGAACGAAAAGCTCGAATAGCCTTTTCTGTTCACCGAGAAACCGGTTTTGCAAGGCAGCCAGCTTAGTCGGCTCTTGATAGAGCGCCTCCATCCAGGCTTGATAGCCTTCCTGAACGCTGGACGGCGTTGGAATCGCGCCCAGACTTTGAATCCAGTCGCTGCTGGCATCACGTGTCTTTGGCTTGCAATCGGGGGAATCAGAAGCGTATTGAGATTGAGGCATACTGCGCTCGGTAATGGTCAGTCGACATTGACTGATAATCGGAACAGAATTATCCCGCATCTTGGCACTGGTATGCGAATCAGCGGAAACGTAAATCGATTTTCGCTGCCCAACTTCACCGCAAATGGAACTTCCGAATGCATATTGTGGCGATAGGCTGGTTGTACGTCACATTGATGATGGCAATCACCGAAAAAAGTATTACGGCTGGCGTGCTGACGTTCGTTTTTTACGGCCTGATGCCCTGCGCACTATTGCTGTGGCTGGGTGGCACGCGATTGCGTCGCCGTGCTGCAAAACGGCAATCCATTGCCCAGTCCTCAGTGGCCGACGAACAGGCGAATCATCCAGATGGAACCAACCCCCGCTCCGATCAGTGAGATCTGTTGCACGGTGTCCGCAAGCGTGGAGCGTTTGTGCAAGCCCGGAATCAAATCTGCAATCGCGACATAGATCATGCTGGACGCGGCAAAGCAAAGAAACATGATCGAATATTCTGACAGCGACACCAGCATCACGTATCCAAGCATCGCGCCGCCGAGCGTTGCAAAGCCGGACATCACATTCCAGAACAGCGCTTTGCGGCGTGAAAACCCCGAGTGGATCAGCACCAGAAAATCGCCCAGCTCCTGCGGCAATTCGTGCGCGATGATGGCAATCGAAGTCACGATACCAATCCTCACATCCGCCATGAACGCTGTCGCAATCGCCAACCCGTCGGTGAAGTTGTGAAAACCATCGCCAATGATGATCATCCATGCGGATGTGGTGCGCCCGGTCTCGCTAACGGCTTGCGAATGCGCATGTAAATGGCCGTGGTCCGCATGCGCATGCTTGTGCCCATGCTCGTGGGCTTGTGAGGCCGCAATGGCCGCTTCAGCCGCGCCGGCGTGGTCGTGGTTGTGCCGCCAAAGCACCATTTTCTCCAACACAAAAAACGCCAGAATGCCCGCCAGCAGCCAGCCTGCGGCCGCATGGTAGCGCGTGGTTTGCTCGAAAATGTGCGGAAGCAAATCAAGAAATACCACGCCCAACAACGCCCCGACGGCATAGCTGACAAATAACGGAATCAACCGTGGCTGTATGCGCCACGCAACGAGCGCGGCAAGCAGCGCAGAGATTGTGCTGCCAGCGAGGCAGGCCACGATGATGTAGGTGAGCGTCATGGGTGGTCGGTGTTGAGGGTTTGGCGTGCCGGTTTCAGACCGTTTCGATTGCTGAGATCAAAACAAGAGCCTGATCGCAAATTCTATTTCTTATTTGCAACTCAATTGCAATATTTTAACACATCGATCATTTGAGCTAAATCAAATTGGTAGCCCCGCAGTATTGGCGGGCGGGCACCATAGAAGACTTATTGAACTCTAGCACTGGCGGGGCGTTTCAGGCACTTTGTGCTTGGGAGGCCCGCGGGATGGCGTTCTATGTGTAATGAAGCTCTAGCGCCAGTTGTTGTCGGGTGACGGTTCAAAAAACAATTCACACTGACACTTTTAATTTCCTTTGAGGAAGGCAACGGATGCAAAAATCAGCGCCACTGCCGAAATAAAATTCAAAGCGAATGCATGCTGAGCGAAGCCAGTCGTGGTCGAACTTGACGAAATTACAATCATGGTTATTAGCAGTTCACAAATCGTAAAGAGCGCAAAACCGCAAAGCTGAATGAGGCGAGCGTTAGTCTTAGCAGCGCGGTAACTGCTAAAAGCCCCTATCGTAAAAAGAATACCGCACAGTCCAGGTACCGCTTGCAAGATGACGTGTAGTGTATTCATTCTAAAATAGCCCTTAGATACTGTTTTGTGCCATGCGACGCCGATCCCTATAAATCTGCACTCACGCAATCCAAATCACCCCCGCCAACCGCCCAGTTTGCCCATCGCGACGATAAGAAAAAAATCGCGTCGGCTCACTTACCGTGCAAAATTGCCCGCCAAAAACTCTCTGCACGCCAACAGACTTTAATCGTCGCCGTGCAAGCGAATAAATATCAGCAAGATATTTACCCTGCCGATCCTGAATCGGACGAAACGCGCTCGCATCGTCATCCGATGCCGCAGTAAATGCATCGAACACATCCTGCCCCACTTCAAATGCATTCGCACCAATGGCCGGTCCCATCCACGCCATCATCATTGCAGGGTCAACGCGCATCGCTTCCACAGTCCGTTCGAGTACACCTTGTTGTAGCCCGCGCCAACCCGCATGAGCGGCGCCGACACGTGAACCATCCTCAGCGCAAAACAATACTGGCAGGCAATCGGCGACCAGCACTGCGCAGGGTACTTGCCGCGCAGAGGTTACCGAGGCATCCGCTTGTGCCAGGCTGTCTTTGCTAGCGACGTGCGCATGGGCTTCGACCACGTTTATGCCGTGCACTTGATTGAGCCAAACCGGCGCTGCAGGCAATAATTGCCGCACACGACGACGATTTTCAGCGACATGCAAAGGCGCATCACCAACATGTGCGCCGAGATTAAGGCTGGCATGCGCGCCAGTACTGACGCCACCCGCGCGCGTGGTGAAAAAAGCCTTCACACCCGGTGGTGCAGGCCAATCTGGAATGATCAGGTCGGTCGATTGCAGCATGTTCATTCGATATGACTTAAAACGCCTGACACCTTAAAGCGTGGAGACGAATTCGATCAAGTCGCGCATATCATCGGGGACTGGTGTGTCGAACGTCACCAAGCCGCCATGCACTGGGTGCTCAAAGCCGAGTTGCCTCGCATGCAGGGCTTGGCGCCCAAACGTGCGGAATGCGTCACGCATTTCTGCATCGGTGCCCGCAGCACCCGGGCCATAGACCAGATCGCCTTCAATGGCGTTGCCAATCGACTGCATATGGACACGAATCTGGTGTGTGCGGCCGGTCTCAAGCCGGCATTCAATGAGCGTGTGATGTTCAAAACGTTGCAGCACACGGTAGTGCGTCACGGCGGGTTTGCCGCCCTGCTCTTCCGGGACCACCGCCATTTTTGTGCGGTGATGTGGATGGCGCGCGATCGGTTTATCAACGCTGCCTTCTTGCCGCAACTGGCCCCGCACCAGCGCCACATAAATGCGCTTCATGGTGCGCGCCTGCAACTGTTGCACCAATGAAAATTGCGCCTCCTCGGTCTTTGCGGCCACCATCACGCCGCTCGTTTCCTTGTCCAAGCGGTGAACGACTCCGGCGCGCGGCACATTGGCCACCGACGGATTGCGAAACAGCAACCCGTTGAGAACCGTGCCGCTCCAATTGCCCGCACCCGGGTGCACGACCAAGCCCGCAGGTTTATCAATGACGATGATGGCATCGTCCTCAAACAACACATTGAGCGCGACATCTTCCGGCAAAAACGCCTTTTCATCGTCGCGCGGTACCAGCGTAATTTGAATTTCCTCGCCACCGAACAGCTTGGTTTTTGGCACCGCCGCTTTGGCATCGACGGTCACAAATCCTTCTTTGGCAAGCCCTGCAAGCCGACTTCGTGAGTATTGCGGCAACGTTTGCGCCAACACTTGGTCTAACCTGCTTCCCGAGAATGAAATCGGCACTTTGAATGTGACTGTTTCTGTGGCCGCCTGGCCTTTGAGCAGGGGCGGGGAATCAAGGTCGCTTGGGCTATAATCTTCCTCTTCGATTTCGACTGGCATTTTCAGAGTATGACACGATCTTTTCTCACATCCGCAGTGCTACTACTAGCAGCCACTTTACTTTCCGGTTGCGGCATGTTTGCCGACAAATTGGACGCCAGGAAAAATTGGAGCGTCGAGGAATTTTACAAAAACGCGCGCGAAGAAATGGACTCCGGCAATTACGCGGGTGCCGTCAAGGCTTACGAGGCGCTGGAAGCAAAGTATCCGTTTGGTCGTTATGCGCAACAAGCGCAGCTCGACATCGCCTACGCGTATTACAAAGAAGCGGAAACCGCACAGGCCGTCTCGGCGGCGGACCGGTTCCTGAAGCTGCACCCGAATCATCCTAATGCCGATTACGCGCTTTATATCAAGGCTTTGGCGTTCTTCAAGCCTGACTTGGGATTGTTCGGGGAGCTCCTAAATCTTGATCCGTCCGAACGCGACCCGAAAGCGCTGCGTGAATCGTTTGAAGTATTCAAGGAACTCGTCACACGTTTTCCAGATAGCCGATATTCTGACGACGCCCGCAGCCGCATGGCCTTCCTCGTCAATTCGCTAGCCAAGCACGACGTTGCGGTCGCACGCTACTACCTCGCTCGCGGCGCTTACCTTGCAGCCGCCAATCGCGCGCAAAACGTGTTTCAGCGCTACCCACAAGCACCGGCCATCGAAGAAGCATTGGTGATCTCGGTACAGGCGTATGAACAGATGGGAATGGCTGAACTCGCAAATTCTTCACGCCGCGTGCTGGAAAAGAATTTTCCGAACAACAACATGATTGCCAAGACCTCTTCAGGCAATGGCAAAGCCTGGTGGAAGCTCTGGTAGGATCGCAGGCTTGCAGGGCGATTTTATAAAACTCTAGCACTGGCGCGGCTCCCCGGCCGATAGTTTGCCAGAAGGCTCGCCAATAGGCGATCTACGTATCTCTGCATTGGTTTTCGCTAACGCTAACCATCCACCGCAAGCAGCAACAATAACTGCTCCTGCGCATTTCGCCGAACCGCTTTGGGCCCTCTCGCAGGACGCTTTCTGCTGTATCCGCCCTCACCGTCCATTTCCCACGCTTGCACGTTGTCCTCAAGATAGGGCTTCAGCCCTTCACTAATCACGCGGCGTTTGAGTTTGGCGTCTTGCACTGGAAAGCAAAGCTCGATGCGACGAAAGAAATTGCGATCCATCCAATCTGCACTCGATAACCAGACGCGCTCATCGCCGCCGTTGCGGAAATAATAAATACGCGAGTGCTCAAGAAACCTGCCAACGATGGAGCGCACACGAATATTCTCGGATAACCCAACGACACCGGGACGCAACGCGCAAACGCCACGAATGATCAATTCGATTTTCACACCGGCACTGGAGGCGCGATACAACGCCTCGATCACCTCGGTCTCCAGCAGCGAATTCATCTTCGCAATAATGTGGCCGCGTGCGCCGGGCTTATTGCTCTTGGCGATCTTGATTTCGTTTTCGATGGCGGCCAACACACCGGCGTGAAGTGAAAACGGTGCCTGCCAGACGCGCGTCAATTTCGTGGCTTTGCCCAGCCCAGTAAGCTGTACGAACACCTGATTGACGTCCGCACAAATTTCTTCGTTGGATGTCATCAAGCCGAAATCTGTGTAAAGCCTTGCAGTGCGCGCGTGATAATTGCCGGTCCCCAAATGCACGTATCGCCGCAATACTGGTTTTTGTCCTTCTTCCTGTTCGCGACGCACCACCAGTGCCATTTTGGAATGGGTCTTGTGGCCGACCACGCCGTAGACGACATGCGCGCCCACCTCTTCGAGCCTTGAGGCCCAATTGAGATTGGCTTCTTCATCAAATCGCGCCATCAGTTCCACAACAACAGTCACCTCCTTGCCGTACTTTGCCGCTTCGATGAGCGTTTCCATGATCACCGAATCGGTGCCGGTCCGGTACACCGTCTGCTTGATCGCCACCACCTGCGGATCGCGCGCCGCCTGCTGGATGAATTCGATCACCGGCGTGAAACTCTGGAACGGGTGGTGTAGCAAAATATCCTGCTTCTTCAGCACCTCAAAGAAATCTTTGCCCTTAGCCACCTTGGAAATGCCCTTCGGCCCACCCGGTACAAATAGCGGAAACTTGAGCTCTGGTCGCGACACCTGATCAGGCACATTCAGGAGCCGCACCAGATTGACAGGTCCATTCACGCGATAAATATCGATCTCATTTAATTCGAACTGTGTGGCGAGAAATTGCAGCGTTTCTTCGGAGCAATTGTCCGCAATTTCAAGACGAACCGCGTCGCCCAAGTGCCGTTGTGGCAATTCGCCTTGCAGTGCCAAACGCAGATTCTTGATTTCTTCCTCGTCCACAAACAGGTCTGAATTACGTGTCAGCCGGAACTGGTAGCAGCCGAGCACTTCCATTCCTGAAAAAAGCTCGCCGACGTGCTGGTGCAGCACTGAAGTAAGAAAAATAAAATCGTTCTCGCCCTCTGCAACGTCGGCGGGAAGTTTGATCACGCGTGGCAGCATTCTCGGTGCCTGCACGATGGCGCGCTGCGAATCGCGGCCAAATGCATCGCGGCCAGTCAGCTCAACAGCGAAATTCAGACTCTTGTTGAATACACGCGGAAACGGATGCGCCGGGTCGAGACCAATCGGGGTCAGCACGGGCATCATTTCGCGGAAAAAATAGTCCTTCACCCACGCTTGTTGTTTTACGTTCCACTGCGCACGACGCAGAAAGCGAATGCCCTCAGCTGCCAATGTCGGGAAAATATCGTCGTTCAATAGCGCGTATTGCTGCGCCACCATCCTGTGCGCCTCTTCTGCGACCAGTCGAAAGGTCTCTTTGGGTGTTTTGCCATCGGCACCGCGGTTGCCCGCGTCAAGCTTGATCTGCTCTTTCAGGCCTGCCACGCGAATCTCGAAAAATTCATCGAGGTTGGAAGAGACAATGGTCAGGAACTTGAGGCGCTCCAGCGCGGGGATTTTACGGTCTTCCGCTTGGGCGAGAACACGGCGGTTAAAGGCCAGTAACTGTATCTCGCGATTCAAAAATAATTCGTTCGCTTTTGGACGGCGTGCAGAACTGGTCACCATTGGTGCTTTTCTTGATTTGTGTTTGTGTTCGGAGAGGTGCTTAGGTTTGTGGCCCATAGTACGCACAGCGTATTACGTTTTTGTGACGCCTGCCACCGGCATATGTCGTGTGACATACTTCGCGGGTCAAATATTTTCGATTCTCAGAGATATGTCTCATCACACGCTCGCTGCTGTCGATCTGGGTTCAAACAGCTTTCATTTGCAAATTAGCCGCGTCGTCAACGGCCAGTTGTACCCGCTCGACGCAATGAAAGAAACGGTTCGACTTGGCGCAGGCGTCACGCCGGATAAATCCATCGAGAGCGCAACCGCTGAGCGCGCTTTTTCAGCGTTGCGCCTGTTTGCCGAACGCCTGCGAGGCCTGCCAACCGATGCGGTGCGCGTGGTCGGTACCAACGCGTTACGAATTGCAAAAAACGCGAATGTGTTTGTGAAAGAAGCCGAGGTAATTCTAGGCTATCCGATCGAGATCATTGCCGGCCGCGAAGAAGCGCGGCTGATCTACATAGGCGTCGCAAACGGCCTACCACCATCCAACCACCAACGACTAGTTGTGGACATCGGTGGCGGCTCCACCGAATTCATTATCGGCCACCGGTTAAAACCGAAAGTAGTCGAAAGCCTGTACATGGGCTGCGTGAGCTATTCGGAACGATACTTTCCGGGTGGCGCGATGGATAAACGGTCGTTTAAAGAAGCGCAACTGGCCGCGCGAAAAGAAGTCGAGCAGATCGCGGCACGTTTCCACAAAGAGGGTTGGAAGGAAGCGTATGGATCAAGTGGCACTGCCAAAGCGATGGGCGCAATTCTGACTGAAAACGGCATCACTGCTGACGGCATCAGCCTTGCAGGCCTCGAATGGCTACGCGATAAAGCCATCAAAGCGGGTGGCTTCAAGTTACTCGCTTTACCCGGCGTAAAAGGCGATCGTGTGCCGGTCCTGCCCGGCGGCCTCGCAATCATGCTGACGATATTTGAAGAATTGCATTTGATGCGCATGTCAGTGGCCGACACCGCCCTTCGCGACGGCGTCTTGCACGATCTGCTTGGCCGCACACATCACGAGGACATTCGCGATGCCACGGTGGAGGCAATGTCAAAGCGCTACCACGTTGACCAAACTCAGGCCACGCGCGCGAAGCAGTTGGCGCTGGGATGGTTTGAACGCATCGACGAATCCACTGATCCGGAAATTGCTTTTCAGCGGCGGCAAAAACTAGCTTGGGCTTGTCGGTTGCATGAGATCGGCATCGATATCGCACAGGCTGGCTTCCACAAACATTCGGCCTACATCATCGCCAACGCTGATATGCCGGGGTTTTCAAAACGCGAACAGGCGGCACTCGCCACGTTGGTGTTGGCGCAGCGCGGCAAGCTCGCCAAGGTCGCTGGCGATTTGCCGAAGGAACCCGGATTTGCAGCAAAAGTGTTATGCCTGCGTTTGGCAGTGCTGCTGTCCCGCAGCCGACGAAATGTCGATACAAAACGGTTTGGACTCGCCAAAGTGAATGGCGAATTCAGACTCTCGGTTGACGCCGTGTGGTTGGAGGCCAACAGCCTGACCGATTATGAACTTCGTCAGGAGGCGCAGGAGTGGGCCAGCGTCGGGATGAAACTGGAAATCGTGCCCACGTCAGGCTGATCAATCGGCGATGGTGTCCGGCGTCACCATCGCCACCAGTACCACCGCAGACTCACCATCTCGTTCGCGTTGACGAAACCACCAGACCGCACCTTTCTTGACCGGCACATAGCCGTCGACGCCGTTGATGAGGCGTCCGGCAACCATGCCCAGCGTTGGCTGGTGACCGACGACGATGACATTCTTGTTGTTGGTTGGCCAATGTGCGGCGCGCAATACCGCTTCCACCGTGGCATCGGGTGCCAGCGTGGCGACAGTTTCTACCGGCATACCAAGTGCCGCTGCGGTTTGCTGCGCACGCACGGCCGGGCTGGCGATGACGCGCCAATTGGCTGACCGCTGGGCCAAATGTCCTAACTGTGTTTCAAGCCAGACAGCCATGCGAGCCGCCTGTCGTTCGCCGCGCGGCGTCAAGCGCCGCGCGAGATCGCTACTGGCAATATCTTCTGCTTCGGCGTGACGCCAGAGAATGATGTCCATGCACCAACTTATTTAATGAGGATGCGAGCGCCCGCGTCGCAAACGGAATCGCATTTACACATGTAAAAAACCCGCTATGTGAAGCGGGTTTTTATTTGCACGGTGTCAGCTTGGCGGATTTTTGCTATAGATACAAAACTGCCGGGAAGACGGCGACAGCCAGCACGATCAGGATCCACTCGGCGTTCCAGCGCTTAAGATGGCCGGTGTAGTACAAAATGATACAAAGAATTGCGAATACATAAAATGCAGCCAGTAGCATTGTCTCTCCCAGATGGACCGTCAGAACGCACTTTCGCGCCGCTTATTGAAGGTAAGTTACCACAGAATTGGCCGGAATTCACCCCACCTGCAGCAAAACTATACCGCATCCTCGCCGGTCTCGCCGGTACGTATCCGTACCACCTGGCTCACATCGGTGACGAATATTTTGCCATCGCCAATCTTGCCCGTTCGCGCCGCCTTGATAATGGCGTCGATTGCCTTGTCAACCATGGCGTCGGCCAGGATCACTTCAACTTTGACTTTAGGCAGGAAATCGACCGTGTACTCGGCGCCGCGATATAGCTCTGTGTGCCCTTTTTGTCGGCCGAAGCCTTTTACCTCAGTGACGGTAATACCGGTGCAGCCCAATTCAGATAGCGCCTCACGCACCTCATCGAGTTTGAATGGCTTGATCACCGCTGCGATTTTCTTCATTCTTTTTTCTCCGTGAGGATGCTGTTATTTCGGCACGTACTTCGATGTTATCGGATACCGCCAGTCCTTGCCAAATCCCCGGCGGGTAATTTTCGCGCCAACCGGGCTCTGCCGCCGTTTGTACTCGTTGATTCTCAGCAGCCGGGTCACGCGCGTGACATCCGCGTCCAGAAAGCCCATGCCGACAATTTCCGACGGGGAGCGATCCTGTTCCATGAATAATTCAACAATCTGATCGAGCGTGTCATATGGCGGCAACGAATCCTGATCCTTCTGATCTGGACGCAATTCAGCACTTGGCGGTCGGGTAATGACGCGCTCAGGGATCACCCGCGAGACTGCATTTCGATAGGTGCAAAGTTTATAGACCAGTGTTTTTGATACATCCTTCAGAATCGCGAATCCGCCAGCCATATCGCCGTAAAGCGTGGAATAACCCACCGCCATTTCGCTCTTATTACCGGTTGTGACCACCATCGCGCCGAATTTATTGGATAGCGCCATCAGCAACGTGCCACGCACACGGGCCTGAATGTTTTCTTCGGTGGTGTCGGCCTTGGTACCTGCAAACTCCACAGCCAACGAGATCTTGAATGCTTCGAACATCGGCGTAACGCCAATTTCGGAATAGCGAATGCCTTGAATCTGCATCATTTCGCGCGAATCATCGAGCGATAT
>JANOQY010000401.1:0-4638 GCA_031414995.1 Betaproteobacteria bacterium | reverse complement strand
AGCTGATGCGGTTTTACGCTTGCGTGACGTGGAATGGGTAGTGCTGGGCACCGGCCGAGTGCGTTACAATACTTGAAATGTGGGTGCTAAGCCCTCACCACTGGACAATTCAAACCGAAATGGACCTTTGTGGCAGTGAGGATTCACTCCATGCTTAAATTTATTCTATTTGACAGAAATTGGCTGATTTCTGGGCATCTCGATGATTTTGTGTTAGCGCGCTAACACAAAATAGGCCAAAAATTGGAAATTAGCACAAAATGCTAACACCAAATCTAACACAAGCCCTAACAAATGGTATGAATGTCTAATTTTATCAATAGCTTGATAATATGGCCTTCCAATTCATAACCTGAAGGTCGTAGGTTCAAATCCTACTCCCGCAACCAACAATTGCTAGCAATAACATGGGAATTATATACGAAACTAGACAAGCCGGTTAATTCGGCTTCGGTTTTGGCTTTTTGATTTTCTTGTCCGCCGACCGGAAAATTGCTTTTGCGATGTCCTCTGGCGAAGCTGGGATTTGATCCATCTTGTTGGTTACCGGACGGCCCTTTTGGGCGGGTGGTTTATCGGTCATGCTCTTGCCTTACAAACTGACGCTATATGGCAGCGCCTTAACATAGCTCTCTATAAATTCCCAATCCGGTTGCCCGTCAGCTTTTGCTGGCAATTTGATAGTCGATTCATTCATGCGGCCCAGATGCCATTTGCGACCGTAGTTGAAGCGGAATTTTTCTTGTCGGATTAGGGTGCAGATAAAGAGAGCGGTGAACGGGTTCATCTCGAATTTGGGATATAGGACATTGATGTCGTCTGAGGCCCAATAGGCAACGGGCTGGTAAAATGCCTCCCCGACCGACCCGTTGTAGCTGACAGTGATTGTGCCAGCAGCATGATTTGGAGAGACGCTAACATATTGTCGGTAGCCATTGCCAGATTCTATTGCGCCAATAAATGGCGTGTTCCCTACCTTCATATTTGCCTTTGTAAGCCTTTGTCCCTTCTTAATGTCAAAGAGTGATTGCAGGCTGAAACTGCGGAGTAGGCGCGATCTGATGTCGATCTTTTCCGCGCATTTGGTCACCGATTGTGACGGCGGGGCGTCGGGCATCGAGAGCCGTTTTGCAATGGCTGCCACTTCTTCGGGGTGCGGCAGTGTTTCTCTTGAAAGGCGGCTAGGAGTTACTTTTCTGCCGTAGTTGTATTTGAACGAATTTTGATAAACGAGCCGAGAGTAAACCAGCATTTCCGTGCGATCCAACTCAACCTTTGGCGTCATCACCATGCAATCGTCTGTCACGTAGCAATTGTATTCGTGATAAAAACTTGCTCCCACGCTTCCCGTTCTCGCGACTGAAATGATATTGGCGCAATTTGGTTCAATGTCTAAAAAAGCGATAACCCCATTGTTTGTTGCCTGTGATTTGATCACCGGCGTATCACCAGATTGATAGTCTGAAACTTTGGAGAAGTTGCCTCCATAAGCGACATCGAATATCTCAATAAGGGGGACTTGCTGCATGGTTCTACGTCGCTGGGTTTAGTGTTAAAAACTTGAACGATACATAGTTCTTGATTGCGTCGATGAAGTCAGTGTCTGTCAAAGCGGAATAGTCTGTCGGCATATAGGCTTCGGCACACCACTCGTCAGATGCCGATATTGCTTGCATTACGCTTATGCCCGTTTTGGTTTCTCTGTTGATATATGCGCTCAACCACTCATCTCGAATTGATCCCCATTCGCCCTGATTAACCCGTCCGACCTTTTTTGTTTTCCGATACCCGTCATCCTTGAAGTAGCCGAAAAAGGTCTTGTAGCCAGCGGGATGAGGACTGTGCGCTTCGAACACCATAATGCAAGTGACGACGCCTACCGGATGGAATAGGTCTTCCGGCATTGAAAATACGCCGGTCAGTTTGTGGGCCTTCAGCAATCGCTCTCGAACAAGTATCGTAGACGCGGTTGATGAGGTTGCGCAGCTTATCTGAACAATGGCTGCACACCGACCGCCGGGTTGGAGACACGACAGCGCGCTTTCGATAAACGCCAATTGCCCGTCCTCGCCAACGTCATAAGGGGGATTGAGGAAGGCCACCGTTGGCTTGAGCGTTTTTATCATGGCGGTATTGTCAGGTGAAAATGAATCGCCGCGATAGATATGAGATTTGCCATCGCCACTCATCATCATATTCGAGCAAGCGAACGTGAACATATCTGTTCGCTTCTCAATCCCGATAAGCTGGTTTTTCTTGATGTCGCTCTTCTTTGCCGTGTCGTTACCGGCAAGCCCGATGAGCCTTTTCATGGACGCTATCAGAAAGCCCCCTGTGCCGCAGCAACTGTCGTATACAACGTCATTGACGTTTAGGTTCACCAGGTCGCCAAAAAATTCTGTGATGTGTTGCGGCGTCAAAACCAGCCCTGTTTTCTGGTCCGTCCCCGCATACCGGATAAACTCCCGATAGAAGCGACCGAGAACGTCATAGCCTTTTTCGCCCATTGAAATAAGGGGCAGGATGGATTTTTCGAGCCGTTCGATCAGGTCGCGCAATACATAGTTGTCATCCTCTGCCACAGCTTTTTTGCGCTTTATCTTTTCAGACTTGGCGATGTCGTGATTGCGGATTTTATGAAATTCCCCAAGCATGGATTTTACCCGTTCGGCATCAATCTCGTTGTCCTCAAGCACGTTGCCAATGCCGGTGATAATCAACTTTGCCACACGTTCGGGGGTGGGCGTCATCTCCTTTGATGTCGCCATCTTTTTATAAGAGCTCTTGAAAGCAGGATTTTGAAGCGCGAGCAAAATTGCGCTAACTATCGTGCATCTTTCATATTCTGCAATAGAATAATCATTAAGATCATTATTAAGGTCAATCGCAGTTTTAGTTATTTCCGCGCTCTCAATATTATGCGCTTGCGCGCCCCCCCCAAGACGTTCGATTAGAGAGAATATATCTATTAGCTTACCATCTTCTTCTTTTACTTCTGTTTCATTCTGCTTCTGATAAAAAGATGAGATTTTTAGATTTTTGAGATCGCTGCCACTTACGGCAATCGATATGACGTTATATTCCTGTGCTAGGAAGGCAGAATAATGCAGTGCGCCGTCAACGGCATAGCCGCAGGGATCATCGCCCAACTTGCTTCGATGTGCCTTTGCATCTGCCTTGCATTCAATGACGATAATGTCATCCGGCAGCGCCGGAAAACTGACGATAAATTCGGGAAAGCCGGATTTTCCGGTCAAGCTTTTTGACGCTTTCGAGAGGCAGGCCTTTGCTTTGGCAATCGACGTTTTTTGTTCATCGAACCGGACGGCACCGAACAGCGGGTCATTCTTGAAATGGTCGCGGACAAAATCTTCGGTGATGCGTTCGTTTTTCATCGTGCGGCTACCAGATCGTCATAGCGCAACCGCTTGCCGTCCAGACCCTTTGCCAGCAACGTCATTTGAACGATAGTATCGCAGCCCCTGACGTTATGCCGACCGGCAAATTCGGTAACGTAACGCTCAATGTGTTTGGCGCTCATCTGGTGATAGGTGCCTTTATATCCACGCTTAAGCATCGCCCAGAAACTTTCAATGCCATTGGTATGCGCCATGCCGTTGACGTATTCGCCGACGCTATGCTTGACCGATTGATGGCTGAATGATTTGGACAGGCCGCTATAGCCCCGATGCTCGTCGGTAAATACCGTCGCGCCTGTTTGCACGCTGTTCAAAATGAAACCCTCCAAAGTCGCAGCATCGGTTTTCTCGATTACAGCGACTTTCACCTTCCCGTTGCGCTCTTTCGCACCGATTACAGCCGACTTTCCGACCGCGCCGCGACCCGCATTCAGTCGCTTGTTCCTGTGCTTGTTACGCTCTTTGCCGCCAACGTAGGTTTCGTCAACTTCAACTTTGCCCGTCAGCTTGTCGCTGCCATCAATCCAGCCCTGCCGGATTTTCTGTGCAAGCATCCAAGCGGTCTTTTGCGTGACGCCCAGATCGCGGTGCAGCTTCATGCTCGACACACCCTTGAGGCTGGTGGACATGAGATACATCGCGATCACCCACTTTTGCAGGGCAACCTTGCTGGATTGCATCACCGTGCCAGTTTTGACGCTGAAATACTGGCGGCATTCGCCACAGTGATAAGGCATCGGAGTTTCGTTTTTGACGGCTGTTGTTTTGAGCGAGCCGCAGTGCGGGCAAAACCGCTCACCATCCGGCCACCGAACATCCTCAAGCCATTTGCGGCTCGCAGCTTCATCTGGGAACATCTGGAAAAGTTGCAGGACCGTTAGGCCTGTCCGTTCGCTCTTGCCGGGTGCTTTCTTAGACATACAACTCACTCCAATTGCTGTCTAGTTATATATTTTAATTAGACGCGGAGCGCAAGCGATTTTGTCTAGTTTCGTATATAATTCCCAAAATATGAAAGAAGTGGGCGTCGCTTGGTTGCACCTGCCGTCGCCCTTTTCGCGTTGCACGGGAGATATCAGGCTGACGCCCTTTTTCCTTTTTTGCTTATTTCTTTCAGCCAAAATCTGGCACGGTCTTTCAGCGCAAATAATGGTTTTCCACTTATCCCCTCTCTCCTTCAGGGGAGAGGTGCGAGACTTACGAGCTTGCTCGTTAGTCG
>JANOQY010000400.1:0-3707 GCA_031414995.1 Betaproteobacteria bacterium | reverse complement strand
CGGATTGATCGGCGCGACGACACCGACGGGGCAAACGCTCAAGACCGATGAAGATGTTTGTGGCTACCTGCTTGAGTCGCAGGGCGTCGCTGTCGTGCACGGGGCGGCGTTTGGGTTGTCGCCGCATTTTCGGGTTTCGTAAGCGGCATCGACGGAGGTGCTGGAAGAAGCTTGTCGCAGGATTCAGAAGGCTTGTTCGGAATTGAAGTTGAAAGAGGCGATTGCGGCTTGATTGTTGCGATTGAATGAAAACAAAGCCTGCTTGATGCGGGCTTTGTTTTTTGTTGCATAGCCCACGCTCGCAATAATATTTGTTCCGCATTCAGTTCAAAAGGTGCGCCAAATTCTGATTAGTCGCCCATTGCTGAATGTTATACTTCACCTATGAAAAAAGTAGTCACAAAAGCAACGTTGAACTCGCCCCCCAGCGATCTAGCCTACTGGCTCGCGCAGCCAGTCGAGGCGCGATTTGCGGCGCTCGAAACGTTGCGTCAGCAGGCACACGCCCACATTCCCGATGCTGAACAAAGACTTCAAAGAGTTTATTCAGTTACTCAACTCAAGAAACGTTGAGTATTTGATTGTCGGCGGCTATGCGCTGGCGGCGCATGGACATCCCCGCTATACCGGCGATATTGATATTTGGCTCGACCGAACCGACAAGAATATTTCGCTCGTACTTGACGCATTGCGGGAATTCGGCTTTGGCGAACTTGGCATATCGATCGCAGATCTTTCAGCACCGAATTCCGTGGTGCAATTAGGCTACGCACCGGCGCGCATCGATTTGTTGTCGACGATAGACGGCGTGAGTTTCGCGGCCTGCTACGCCAAACGCGTCGTTAAGCGGATCGACGATGTTGAGTTGCCCGTTATTAGCGTGGCCGATTTCCGTGCGAATAAATTGGCGACCGGGAGACTGAAGGACTTGGCGGATGTGGAGGCGTTGGATCATGGCACCGGCGAAAATTGAAATCGATGTGAGCAGTGAACTTAAATCCGAGGCTGGCTGGAGTGCAACATGTCGGCCTTGTTTCCATATTCGAAGCTAGCGCATTGCTCCCCGCATCCAGTTTGCCGTTTGAAGCTAAAACGGCTGAAGAGCCGCACCAGCGATAGTGTTCAGATATTTCTCTGAAACGTTATGATCGGCCAACCCCGCGCCGCCACTTCCCGCGCCAGCTTAAAATCCGGGTCCACCGCAACTGGATTGCCCACCGCTGACAGCAGCGGCAAATCGTTGATCGAATCGCTGTAAAAGCTCGCTTCTTTAATCAACGACTCTGCCCATCCTCGCTCGATGAGCCATTGCGTCAGCCGCACGACTTTTCCTTCTCGCATATTGAGCACGCCGACGGTCTTGCCGGTAAAAATATCATCAACGCTTTCCGTTTCAATCGCGATCAGATGTTCTATATCCAGATCGCGCGCAGTCAGCTCAGTGGTGAACCGATTGGTGGCTGTCGTGAGAATCAGCACATCACCCACCGCGCGGTGTTTTTCCACCAAAGCGCGCGCATCATCTGAAATTCGCGGACGTATCCATTCTTGAAAAAAGTTTTTCCGCAGCACTTCGCCGTCGCTGCGGGTAATGCCCTTGAGTAATGAAACATAGAACGCACAGAATTCAGCAGCACTCGCCCGGCCCGCTTGATAACGCAGTTGCATCTCGGCGTTGGCGGCTGCAAAAGTTGCACTATCGAGCCGACCGCATGCAATCAGAAAATCACACCAGAGAACATCGGTGTCGCCGGTTAGTAGTGTGTTGTCGAGATCGAAAAGCGCGAGTCTGGTCTTGGTCGCAGCACTCATGGCTGACGCAGATGCCAAGCTTTCGGTCGCGTAAAAGTCTGGATGCCATAGGTGGAAAGTGTCACGCCCACGCCAGAATCGCCATGCCCTGACCAGGGCAGGCGCGGACTGACGCGATCACAACAATTCCAATACACCGAGCCCGCATTCACGCGTGCCAGCAACGCTTCCGCACGCGCGGCATCACGCGTGAATACGCCCGCCGTGAGGCCGTAACGGGTATCGTTCATGAGTGCCACCGCTTCATCGTCGCCAGCCACTTTCTGGATGCCGATGATGGGACCAAAACTTTCCTCGCGCATTAATTCCATGCTGTGATTCACGTCCACCAGCACAGTCGGCTCGAACCAGTTGCCGCGCTGCTTGATGCGATTTCCACCAATTAACATTCGCGCGCCCTTCCCCAACGCGTCCAATACCTGCGCTTCCAAAACAGCGATTTGTGGTTCGCGCGTAAGTGCGCCGATATAAGTTGTTTCATCCAGCGGGTCGCCCATCTTGAATCCACGAACCGTCGCCAAAAACGCTTCGACGAACGCATCGTAAACGCGTTCATGAACGTAGACGCGCTCGACCGAACAGCAGCTCTGTCCCGTGTTGTACATCGCGCCATCGGCCAACGATTCAGCGGCAATTTTTACATCGGCGTCCTCACAAACGTAGGTTGGATCTTTGCCGCCCAACTCTAGTTGCATGCGGATCATGCGCGGCCCGATGGTGGCGGCGATCTTTGCACCCGTCGCATAAGAACCGGTAAAAAACACGCCATCGAGTTTTTGCGCCAGTAGTGCCGCGCCGACTTCGCCTGTACCAATCAGCGGAATAAATACGTCTTGCGGAATACCAGCCTCGTGTAGCAAACGCGTGATGTGCCAGCCTGTCAGCGTGGCGAATTCGGAAGGCTTGTAAAGCACCGCATTACCTGTGAGCAACGCAGGAACGAAAACATTGCCGCCGACGAAATACGGATAGTTCCACGCAGAAATATTGGCGATCACGCCGAGCGGGTCATGGCCGATGCGCTCGGTCATGCCGCCATCGTTCATCACGGTTTCAGTAATAGTTGCCGACTCCACCATCTCGAGGAAAAAATCGATTCGGCCCAACAGACCGTTGATCTCATTGCGCGCCTGCTTGATCGGTTTGCCCATTTCGGAGGTCAATGTATGTGCAAGCGCCTCGATTCGTTCGACTAGCAATGCACGAAACCGCACCATGCAGGCTTTGCGATCAACGAGCGGTGTCGCAGCCCAGCGCGGCTGCGCGGCACGTGCCTGTGCGACCTTTTTTGCGACGCTGGCTGCATCATCAGCAGGCACATCGACGATGTGTTCAGCAGTGGCGGGATTGAAAATTTTCAGTGTGTTCATATTCTCTACATCAGGGTTGAAGTTATTTGTGCGGCGCGTACAGCGGAAAGGAAATCTTCCAGAATCGGCGCATCGTCCAGGGTGCCAAGATCGGCTCGATGAAACTCGGGATGCCATTGCACGGCGGCAACGTAGCTTTCGCCTGCATCGCGCGTGCGCCGAATGGCCTCGATCACGCCGTCCTCGCTGCAACGCGCTTCAATCTCAAAACCCGGTGCTAAATCCTTGATCGCCTGATGATGCACGCTGTTTACCTTGGCAGATGATACTTGCGGAAACAGCGCCGCAAGCGCACCGCCGGAAACAAAATCCACGCTGTGAAAATTGCGGTCATAGATTGCCGCATCGCGATGCACCAGCGCTTCCGGAAGTTGCGTGCCAATATCCTGATAGAGCGTGCCGCCAAATGCGACATTCAATAGCTGCAAACCACGACACACGCCCAACACCGGCTTGCCGACACGGCCGAACGCAGCAACCAGTGCTTTTTCGTATTCATCACGCACGCGGTCGCCTGCCCATTTT
>JANOQY010000399.1:0-5185 GCA_031414995.1 Betaproteobacteria bacterium | reverse complement strand
GGCTCATAAAGGTAGTCCCATGATGCATCGGGAGCACCAAGCTTTTCGCCGGTGAGGGGCAGCAATTGCTCGCACACCGTTTCCTGTTTCATCGTGTTGATGAATCGTGTGTAGCAGATATGGAGCGCATCAATCTTGCCTTCGGCAAATTGATCGAGCTGAATCTTGATCGGGCCGATCATCTTTTCCAGATGCGGTTTGTCGCCGAGACCGATGATGTGGGACACAACGGGAATGCCATAACGCTGGAGGAAACCAAAGCCCTTGTTGCCGATGGCCGTCGACTGAACCTTGGCGCCTGCGCCTTCCCAATCCTTGATCTTGTTGACCATCAAGCGCATGGCATTGGTATTGAGACCCCCACAAAGACCTTTGTCAGAGGTAACGAGGATGACGCCAATATTCTTGATCTCTGCGCGCTTCTGCAGGAAGGCGTGCTTATAGTCTGGATTGGCGTGTGACAGATTCGCCGCAACACTGCGGATCTTCTCGCCATAAGGACGGGCCGCGCGCATCCGCTCCTGCGCTTTGCGCATTTTGGATGCGGCCACCATTTCCATAGCCTTGGTGATCTTGCGCGTATTTTCTACGCTCTTGATCTTGCTTCGTATTTCTTTTGAACCTGCCATCGTTAATCCCGAAGCTTAGTACGAGCCAGTTTTCTTGAAGTCGGCGATTGCAGCATGCAACGCTTTTTCATCATCGGCGGAAAGGTTATTGGCTTTTTCGAACGACGCAACCAACGCTGCGTATTTGGTGCGCATGAAATCACGCAGGCTCTTTTCGAACGATGCAACCTTTTTAATCTCGACGTCGTCCATGTAGTTGTTGTTGGCCGCGAACAGAATCAACGCCATTTCCCAAACCTGCATCGGCTGGTACTGAGGCTGTTTCATCAGTTCGGTTACCATCTTGCCGCGCTCCAGCTGCTTGCGGGTCGCTTCGTCGAGGTCTGATGCGAACTGCGCAAACGCTGCCAACTCACGATATTGCGCGAGTGCCAGACGCACACCAGCACCAGTATCTTTACGCTTCATGATCTTGGTTTGCGCTGCACCACCTACACGCGATACCGAAATACCTGCGTTAATCGCAGGGCGGATACCAGCGTTGAACAAATCGGTTTCCAAGAAGATCTGGCCGTCGGTGATCGAGATCACGTTGGTTGGCACGAATGCGGACACGTCACCAGCCTGGGTTTCGATGATCGGCAACGCTGTCAGTGAACCGGTTTTACCTTTTACCGCGCCGTTGGTAAATTTCTCAACGTAGTCGGCATTCACGCGTGCAGCGCGCTCGAGCAAACGGGAGTGCAGATAGAACACGTCGCCAGGATAAGCTTCGCGGCCCGGTGGGCGACGCAGCAACAGAGATACCTGACGGTAAGCAACGGCTTGTTTCGAGAGGTCGTCATAAATGATCAAGGCATCCTGACCACGATCACGGAAATACTCGCCCATCGTGCAGCCGGAATAAGCTGAGATGTATTGCATCGCGGCTGATTCAGAAGCAGTGGAAGCAACGACGATGGTGTATGCCAATGCGCCGGTTTCTTCGAGTTTACGAACGACGTTTGCAACGGTAGAAGCTTTCTGACCAATAGCGACATAGACGCAGAAAATGTCTTTGCCTTTTTGGTTGATGATGGTGTCTACCGCAACCGCTGTCTTGCCGGTCTGGCGATCACCGATGATCAGTTCGCGTTGACCGCGACCAACGGGCACCATGGCATCAATCGCTTTCAAACCGGTTTGCACTGGCTGATCGACGGATTTACGTGCAATAACACCTGGTGCAACCTTTTCGATCACGTCGGTCATCTTGGCGTTGATCGGGCCTTTGCCGTCGATCGGTGCGCCGAGTGAATTAACGACTCGACCGAGCAACTCGGGACCGACGGGCACCTCAAGAATGCGGCCCGTACACTTCACGATATCGCCTTCCTTGATGTGCTGGTAGTCGCCAAGAATCACCGAGCCGACGGAATCGCGCTCAAGGTTCAACGCCAGACCGAATGTGTTATTCGGAAACTCCAGCATCTCGCCCTGCATCACGTCAGCCAGACCGTGTACGCGGCAGATACCGTCTGTCACCGAGATGACAGATCCCTCGGAGCGCTTTTCAGCGGCTGCAGGGAGGTTTTGAATCTTGGACTTGATCAGTTCACTGATTTCAGCCGGGTTGATTTGCATCGTCAACTCCAATACTTAAATTTCAATTCTTTGTGGACTGGTGCCATTTCATCGCACCAGCTTTTTTTCGTAACCCTTGGCAAAAATCTAACTGGCCAGTTTTACTGGGCCAACGCAATTGCCATTTTGTCTAGCGTGTCGCGAACCGATGCATGAATGACATCGTCACCGACTTGAACTCTTGCGCCGCCAATCAGCGATGCATCAACTTTCACTTCTGCTTCGACGCGTTTGCCGTACTTCTTGGCCAAACCGTCGACAAGCGATGCTTTATCGGCATCACTGAGCGCAAACGCGCTGGTAATTAGCGCCCTCACGACGCCATCATGTTCGCGCTGCAAACGCTCAAAATGCTCACTGATAAATGGCAACAATGTCGCGCGCTGATTTTCGATCAACGTGTTCGCAAGGTTCTTCAGCGCATCAGGAACGTTACCGCCTGCAACTGAAAATAAAAGCTCGGCTTTTTCTTTTGCCAACACCTTGGGGTTACCTAGCAATGAAGAAGCCTCACGAGTGGCAGCGGTAGCACCAAAAAGTCTGAGCTTTTCGCCGTAGCCCGCAACATCCTTTGCGTCAACGCTCGCGCGAAACGCGGCCTCGGCATAGGGACGAGCAACGGTTGTCAGCTCAGCCATTACAGTTGCGCCTTCAATTCAGTCAACATATCTGCGTGAGCGGCAGCGTTGATTTCGCGCTTGAGAATCTTTTCGGCACCAGCAACAGCCAGTTGTGCGACCTGCTCACGCAAACCGCTTTTGGCTTTGTTTAGCTCCAATTGGATCTGCTCTTGCGCTGCAGCCAGAATACGATCTGCCTCAGCTTTTGCTGTCAGCTTGGCCTGCTCAATGATTTGGTTCGCGCGACGCTCGCCATCGGAGAACATAGCCTGCGATCGGTCCCGCGCATCTTTCATCGCTGACTCAGTTTTAGCCTCGGCCTCAATTAGTGAGCGCTTGCCTGCCTCGGCGGCATTTAGCCCTTCAGCGATCTTGCTTTGCCGCTCAGCGATAGCGGTCATCAATGGCGGCCAAACGTACTTCTTCGAAAACCAGAAGAAGATAAAGAAGGCAATCGCCTGAGCCAGCATCGTCAGGTTCAAGTCCATGACTGTTTCCTAATGGGAGTTATCGACCAAAGATTATTTGAGCTGGGCGAGCAACGGGTTGCCGAACGCAAACAGCATCGCCAGACCAACACCGATAATGAACGATGCGTCGATCAGGCCGAGCAACAGAAATACCTTACCCTGCAATTGTGGGATGAGTTCCGGCTGACGGGCGGCACCCTCGAGAAACTTGGAGCACATGATACCTACGCCAATACAGGCGCCTGCAGCACCGAGACCAATGATGAGACCGATACCAATTCCTGTGTACGCCTGAACCATGGCGATGAGTTGAAGCTTATCCATGTTGAGTCCTTTCTGTGTTTATGGTTTGATTCTAAAAATGTAATGCGAAGACGTTGGATCAGTGATGCTCGTGCGCCATATTGATGTAAACAATGGTGAGCATCATGAAAATATAGGCTTGCAGGCCGACGATCAGAATGTGGAAAATTGACCAGCCTGCACCGAGCACAGCACCCATGATCGTGCCGACCACGCCGGTCGCGGCCCACATACCCAGCAGCAAAAAGATGATTTCGCCCGCATACATATTGCCGAACAACCGCAATGAATGCGAAAGGGGTTTTGACACGTATTCGACGATGTTGAACAGAAGGTTTAGCGGCCATGCCCAAAATTTTGAACCGAACGGTGTGCAAAACAATTCGTGCATCCAACCGCCGAGGCCTTTAACGGCGACGCTGAAATACAACATCAAAAACCAAACCGACAGTGCCAGAGCAAAAGTGGTGTTGACATCAGCCGTCGGTACGCCGCGCCACTCATGCTGATGGAATACATGCTCCATTACCTTTGCAAAGATGTCGATCGGCATGAACGACATGGCGTTCATCATGATCACGAAAACGAAAACGCTCAATGCGAGAGGAGCAACGAACTTGTTGACGTCGCCGTGCGCGAAGGTGTTACGTGCCTGATCAGCAATAAAATCAAGCGCCAACTCTACAAACGCCTGGCACTTGCCCGGCACACCGGAAGTGGCGCCGCGGACTACCCACCACATAAAACCAAAAGCGATCAGACCCAACACAACAGACGTCACCAACGTATCAACGTGGATCGTCCCGAGGCCACCAATCTGTACTTTGTTATACGTAAGATGGTGGGTAATGTACGATGTTGCGGTGGTTTCTGTTCCGGAAGCCATGGTGATTTGCGGTTATTTCTGGCGGATAAAAATAGCGAGAGAGAAAATCAGCGTTGTAACAATGAAAGTACCAATAAATCCGGCACCGAAAACGTCTGCGTAACTTGCGAACACCAGCCACAGTAATAAAACAATAACCATAATCTTTGCCGACTCCGCCCGCAACATGCCTACCAGCGCATTTTCTGCGGAGCCTTTGCCCACTCTGGATAGCATTGCACTGTACGTTGCGCCGCCAAGCAGGCTAATTAAGCCGCCAAGCAGCGCAGAAAACCCCCAGTGCATGCCCCCCATGCTGCCAATAATCAGCGCTATTAAAAGCGTGGCTATTGCCTGAATCTTGAGAACTACGCGAATTTGCCCGCTTATGTATTTGCCCACATGCCAGCTCATTTTTATAAGCCTCGCAACTGCAACATTTATTATCCGTCCAGAGGCAAGCAATCCTTTGGATTTTAACCGCTTTTCGCTTAATTGGTCAAGCTGGAGTCGGCTTTTTGGCAATCCCTTGGGTTGCACAGTGCGGCCATGTTGCGTTGCACAAAACTATCGTAAATTACTTTAGGCGGGACCTTTCCAGAATGCCATCCAACTGCTCTAGACTATGAAAATGCACAATTAGTGTGCCGCGCCCTTGTTTGTCTGCTTTAACGTCTACCTTTGTACCGAGTTTTTCAGCGAGCTCGTTTTCCAGGTGCCGCGTATCTGGTGCGG
>JANOQY010000398.1:0-1985 GCA_031414995.1 Betaproteobacteria bacterium | reverse complement strand
CGAAGGCTTCTTCGGCGCCAGGGAAGTGGCCGTCGGTCGCCATGCGGCGGCCGCGTGGCTGGCCAAAATAGATATCGCCCGTTAACTCGCGGATGATCAAAATATCCAACCCGGCAATCAGCTCCGGCTTCAGGCTCGATGCATCGACCAGCTCCTCATAACAAATGGCCGGGCGAAAATTGGCAAACAGCCCCAGGTTCTTGCGCAGCCCCAAAATCGCCTGCTCGGGGCGCAGCGGGCGATCCAGCTTGTCGTACTTCCAATCACCCACGGCACCGAACAAAATCGCATCCGCGTCTTTCGCCAATTTCAGCGTCGCAGGTGGTAACGGGTGGCCATGGGCTTCGTAAGCAGCACCGCCGACCAGCGCCGTCTCCATCTCGAATTTGAGGTCGAGAACATTCAGTACTTTGACGGCCTCCGCGACGATTTCGGTGCCGATGCCGTCACCCGGCAGAATTGCGATTTTCATGAAAGGGTTTGTTCAGTATTTGTTGCTGTCGTCAACCGGACGCGAACCCGGGAACGCCGCCGGTGGGGTCACCGGCTTGGCGAGGATACCCACCGCTGTTTCCGCGTTGCGCAGTTGAACACAAAGGTAGCTGTTGGTCTGCGGCATCTGCGCCACGGCGGTGCAAATGTCGCGCAAGGATGCGGCAGTTTGCGGGTTGTTCATCACGGCCCGCATCTCCACTGGCAGTTTGTTCAAGACAGCCGCCGTCTCGACGTTGGTGCAGTTGGCTGCATTCGCTTGGCGAAACGTCGCATCGCGGCAGGCGGCTATCAGTGTGGGCAAGTCCGGGCGATTCACCAGACCCTGGATGTTGGGGTTTTTCAACAATTCGTCGAGCAGACCCGCGTGGGCTTGTGGCAGCAGGCAAACCAAGCTCGCGACGGCGAGAGACGTTGAAAGCACGTACTTTTGAAGCGTCATAGCGTTCCTTAAATGGTTGTTACGGGGTTGAAAGGCTCTTCCCCAACCACGGTTTTGTGGCCAGGCGCTCTGCTTCAAACGTTTTGATCTTGTCTGCGTGCCTCAGTGTTAACCCGATGTCGTCAAAACCATTGAGTAAGCAATATTTACGAAACGGCTGAATGTCGAATGGCAATTCATCGCCCTGCGGCTTGATGACGACCTGGCGCGCCAAATCAACCGTCAACTCGTAGCCGGGGAAGGCCAGCGCCTCGTCAAACAATGCGGCCACTTGCGGCTCGCTCAGCACAATCGGCAGCAGGCCGTTCTTGAAGCTGTTGTTGAAAAAAATATCGGCGTAGCTCGGCGCAATGATGGCGCGAAAGCCATATTGATCGAGCGCCCAAGGCGCATGCTCGCGTGAGGAGCCACAGCCAAAATTCTTGCGCGCCAGCAGGATGGACGCATTTTTGTAACGTGACTGGTTTAACACAAAGTCGGTGTTGATTTTGCGACTGGCCGGGTCTTGCCCCGGGTAGCCCGCATCCAGATAACGCCAGGCATCAAACAGGTTCTCGCCAAACCCGGTCTTTTTGATCGACTTTAAAAACTGCTTGGGGATGATCGCGTCGGTATCGACGTTCTCGCGATCCATCGGAGCGACCAGACCTTTGTGGAGGGTGAATTTTTGCATGATGAAGGGTTGCTATTTGTTATTATATTAGTAGCTAATTGTGTATATTATTCGTGGGCTAGGTGCCAATTTAATTCATATTTTGGCTGTTTTTGAGATTTTTGACCTAAAAATTAACCTGCGAGTTAATTTCAAGACCTAAATCATGCAAACCGCCGCACATCCACAAAATGCCCATGCACCGCCGCCGCCGCCGCCATGGCCGGGCTGACCAGGTGCGTGCGGCCACCGGCACCTTGGCGGCCTTCAAAGTTGCGGTTGCTGGTGGAGGCACAGCGTTCGCCGGGTTCCAGCTTGTCGGCGTTCATCGCCAGGCACATCGAGCAGCCGGGTTCGCGCCATTCGAAGCCTGCGGCCTTGAAGATTTGATCCAGGCCT
>JANOQY010000397.1:0-10149 GCA_031414995.1 Betaproteobacteria bacterium | reverse complement strand
CTACACAGCATTAACAGAGCGCACAAAACACCCCCCCCTGTGAACGCCGCGAACAAAAAACGCAGCAAATTAATCTTTCACCCCAACGCCAACCCACTCACCCCCAACACCATGCCGCACGCGGCAATCGTGCGCCGCGTGGCATTGCCTTCTTTCAGCGCATGCGCGCCGAGCAATGCAGCGAACAGGATCGACAACTCACGCGCGGGGGCCACGTAGCTGACGGGCGTGAAGACCATCGCTGTCAGCACCAGAATATAGGATAGCGGGCTCACCACGCCGATGGCGATCACCGTTTTTCGATGGTCGCGCCACGCGCGGGCGATGGCTCCGGGTTCGCGCTTCATGGCCATCGGCGTGAGCATGGTGATGCGCGTGAGGTTGGCACCCCAATCGAAAATGATCGGCGGGATCAGCAGCACCGCAACAGCTTGTTTGTCCCACACGGTGTAGGCCGCAATCATGCAACCGCAGAGCAACGCAAATCCAGCACCGGAGCTTGCGTCCTTACGAAATAACTTGGCGGGGTTACCGGTGAGCACCAATGCGGAAACGCCTATCAGAACGGCACCTGCAACCGCGATCGCGGACATTTTTTCATCGAATATCAGCGTAGCAACGATGATCGTGATGAGCGGGCCGGTCGCCCGCGCCAACGGGTACACCACTGATAAATCGCCGCCGGAGCGATAAGCGCGATCAAGCAGGAGGTAGTAAATCATGTGCAGCACGCCGCCGCCGAGAATCATACCGAGCACTATTGGCGTGAATACAAAGTGGTTCGCGAAAATCAGGTAGATCGAGAACGGCGTCAATACGACGGTGGCAACGATGGCGGAAAGTGCCAGCACGCCAATGCCGCCGCCGCATATTTTGAGTAGATAGTTCCAGCCGGCGTGGAGTAAAGCGGCGGTGATGACGAGCGATAACGCGTAGGTGGTCAAGGGCTGCTAGATAAAAAAGTGTAGATCAAGCACTGGTGGGGTCTTTGGGGCAAAAAATGCCTGAAAGCCTCGCCAGTGCTAGAGTTTGCTAAAAATTTACTACGGTCGCAACGCGTGAATGACTTCCAGATAATCGTTGCGGCTGGACGGGAAAAACCCGCGACGGATGAGGCAATCCAACGCAACCAGCGCAGCATCGACGGTGAACTCATCGGGGTTTTCTTCCAGACGCGCAAGCATTTTGGTAATTGGTATGCACTGAAACCCACTCACTTCGCCATCCTGATTCTGCGGCACGAAACTCTCAGGCAACAGGATGTCGTGCACGAACATGATTTCGTGGTGCATGCCTTCTTCCACTTCCCGTTTACAGCGCACCACGCCTGCGCCGCGTGCTGTGTTGGCCACCTCGGGCGCGATGCCGGCTTCTTCAAAACTTTCCTTCACCAACGTATCCATCGCCCCCATGCCGCGTGCAATGCGCCCTGCGACAAGATTGTCCAGCTTGCCGGGATCGACAGATTTGTTGTCGGCGCGTGTGCTGATCCACATGTGTGGCTCACCATTTTTTGTCGTCAGGCCGTTCAAATGCGATGCGTACATCGTCAAACCAAAATAGCGCGAAGCGGCGCGTTCGATATGAAACAGCGGTGGTGAATAAAAGGTTTCTGCGACCGTAACAAGCTCACCGCGCCAGCCGTTGATCACGGTTTCGGTCGCCAGCGATTCGACCACTTCGGCAATCGCTGCGCTGCGATGCAGAGGAGTTTCAAAATCGCCGAGCATGCCAACGCCGCGTGGCCGTACCGAGAAAACGTCCGGCCATTCGGCGAGGTGTTCGGCGAATGATCGTTTCATCCACCCCGCGAGTACGCCTTCGACAGTGAACGGCAACAAGGAATCTGCCGGGTCAAACGCGCAAGCGGTTTGCACAAAAGCATCAAGGTCTCTTTGCATGGAAATGCGCCGGTGATTTTTGACAATGGTAACGCAAAGCCATAGACTTCGCGGCGTTGGTTGGGGTCAGGTGCTTGGCAGGTATTGTGCAGGTGCTGAAGCATTCATCCTATCCACGTTTATTGGCATTGGAGCGACAAATGAAGGTCATCGTGATGGGCGCTGGCATCGTGGGAACCGCGAGTGCCTGGTACCTCGCCAAATGCGGCCATGAAGTGACGGTAATTGATCGCCAGCCGGGCGCCGGACTTGAAACCAGTTTTGCCAACGGCGCGCAAATTTCCGTCTCGCAATCGGAACCATGGGCCAATCCATCCGCACCGTTCAAGGTGCTGAAATGGCTCACGCAGGAAGATGCGCCGCTGCTGTTTCGCCCAAAGCTCGAATGGCATCAGCTTTCCTGGGGCATGCGTTTCATGATCGAGTGCTTGCCCTGGCGCTTTCGTCACAATATCCGCGAAATGGTGAACCTCGGTTTGTACAGCCGTCAGTCGTTGCAGGAATTGCGTGCCGAAACCGGTATCGATTACGACCACCTGACGCGCGGCATCTTGCAGTTCTACACTAGCAAAGCCGATTTTGAAGCCGGGAAATCGGCGTCTGTTCTGTTGCGCCAATACGGTATCGAGCGCGACGTGAAGACTGTGGATGAAGCGATTGCGATTGAGCCTGCGTTACATCAAATCCGCGACCGCCTCGCCGGGGCCACCTATTCGTCAACCGACGAATCGGGCGACGCCTTCAAATTCACGCAAAACCTCGCCGCGTTGTGCAGCACCAAAGGAGTGAAATTCAAATACGGCGCGATGGTCGAAGCCATCGAAACCGACGAAGGAAAAATCAGCGGGGTGCGCCTGCGCCATTCGACCGGGCATACCGAAACCGATACTGCCGATATTTACGTTTGTGCGATGGGAAGTTACAGCTACCTGATGCTTAAGCCCGTCGGCATTACCATCCCCGTTTATCCGGCCAAAGGTTATTCGGCCACGCTTTCCACCGAAGGCTTCGAAGGTGCGCCGATGGTGAGCTTGACCGATGAAGCGATGAAGATTGTTTTTTCACGCATCGGCAATCGCATGCGCATCGCAGGCACTGCCGAGCTCGATGGTTACAGCACGCATCTCTCGCTCGTGCGTACAGAAGCCCTCGTGAAGCGCGCACGTGAATTGTTTCCCAATGCAGCCGATTATGACCATCCGGTGTATTGGACCGGACTGCGTCCGGCGACGCCGTCCAATTGCCCGCTCATCGGTCGTACCCGCATCCCCAATTTGTTTTTGAACACCGGACACGGTACGCTTGGTTGGACAGAAGGCTGCGGATCGGGCCGCGCGTTGGCTGATTTGATTTCCGGCAGGAAGCCGGATGTGGATTATCAGTTTTTGCAGTAGCCAACATTTCCAATTCACATACGCATGACCACCATCAATCTGACCGACATTCAAGCCGCCCAAGAAGTGCTGAAGGGCCACGTCGCCAATTCGCCCTGCATGTATTCGCGCACGTTGTCGGAAATTACCGGTGCGGAAATTTACCTCAAGTTTGAAAACCTGCAATTCACTGCGAGCTTTAAGGAACGTGGCGCGCTGAACAAGCTGGTCTCACTTAACGCCGAGCAAAAGAGAAACGGCGTCATTGCGGCGTCGGCGGGCAATCATGCGCAAGGGGTGTCTTACCATGCGACGCGCCTCGGTATTCCCAGCACTATCGTCATGCCGAAATTTACCCCGAACGTAAAAGTGGAAATGACGCAGCGCCATGGTGCGGACGTTGTTCTCTTCGGTGAAAATTTCGACGAAGCCAAGGCGCATGCGTTGCAGTTGTCTGCTGAAAGAAAGCTCACCTTTGTGCATCCGTACGACGACGAAAAAGTCATCGCCGGGCAGGGTACTATCGCACTGGAAATGCTTGCCGTATTTCCGCAGCTCGACACGCTTTGTATCGCCATCGGCGGCGGCGGGTTGATCAGTGGCATCGCGACAGCGGCGAAAGCAATCAAGCCTGACATAGATGTTGTCGGCGTAGAAATGTTGCGCTTCCCGTCGATGCTGGCTGCGATCAAGGGATCAACCGCCAACTTCGGCCATTCAACGATCGCCGAAGGTATTGCCGTGAAGGAGCCCGGAAAAATCACGCTGGATATCGTCCAGAAACTGGTTTCCGAGATCGTGCTCGTTGATGAAGGTGATATCGAAGAAGCCATTGTGATGTTGCTCGAAATCGAAAAGACGGTGGTGGAAGGCGCAGGTGCTGCATCATTGGCGGCGTTGATGAAGCACGGCGCACGCTTTGCTGGTAAGCATGTGGGCTTGGTGCTTTGTGGCGGTAACATTGATCCACTGGTGTTGGCTGGCATTATTCAGCGTGGGATGGTTCGCTCTGGCAGGCTTACTAGATTGAAGGTGGAATTACGCGATCTGCCTGGCGCACTGGCACGCATTACCAGCGTGATTGCAGATGCGAACGCCAATATTGAAGAGGTACATCATCAGCGCGCATTTACGAATCTGCCGGTGCAGACGGCAGAAGTTGAGTTCGTGCTGAAGACGCGCAATTATGCGCATGTCGAGCAGATCGTTGCGAAGCTGGGCGAGGTTGGCTTCAAGGCGCGAGTGCAACGTAACGACGAGTGAAGGCACCCAATTGTGGCCACCAAACGGCTGCATGCGGATTGCGGTATTTCACGGTAGCATTCAGCATCACCTCAAGGGAGAAAACCGCATGAAGACTGCACTAATTATTGCTGCCACTGCCACTCTCATCACGGCGACGAGCGCATCGGCGCAGGAAATGCCGGGTGGACTCTGGGAGATCAAAACGAAGATGGAAATGCCCGGCATGCCGCCGGAGATGGCTGGAAAGTTCGGCAACCAGATAATCACCCATTGCGTTAAACCGGGCGAGCGCAAATGGTCCGAGCAACGCAATCCGGACGAGCGCGAACGGCAATGCGAGCAGACGGAGATGAAGACCGAGGGCAATAAGGTCTCGTGGAAAATGAAGTGTAAGAGCGGTATGAGCGGCGAGGGTAGCGTCACCCACAACGGCAAGGATGCCTACAAGATGGATATGACGATGAACATGCAGCAAGGCAGCATGAAAATGCAATCGGAAGGAAAGCGTATCGCGGACACTTGCGAAAAGAAATGAGGACGCTTCGGTCGACAAAATAGAAACGGGAGCCTTGGCTCCCGTTTCTATTTGTACTGACTGTGTTGGCTAACTAGCCAGCGATTGCTCCAACGCTCCGTAGCGTTTTTTAAGCGCTGCAGGCAGATGGTATTCGAGCTTGGTCAGCAATTCATCGTGCAGCGTGAGTTCCTGCTGCCACTGCGTTTGATCTATAGCCGTAATCGCTTTGAATGTCTGCTCCGAAAAATCAGCACCACTCCAATCGAGGTCGCCATAATCTGGGATATTGCCCAGCGCGGTTTGCCGCGCGGGTGCCTTGCCTTCGACGCGTTCAATGATCCATTTCAACACGCGCATGTTGTCGCCAAAGCCCGGCCAGACAAACTTGCCTTGCTCGTTTTTGCGGAACCAGTTCACGCAGTAGAGCTTTGGCGCGGCAGGGCCAACTTTGGCGCCGACGTTGACCCAGTGATCAAAATAGTCCGCCATGTTGTAGCCGCAAAAGGCAATCATGGCGAATGGGTCGCGGCGTACCACGCCAACTTGGCCGGTGATTGCAGCGGTGGTCTCAGAACCGAGTGTGGCCGCCATGTAAACGCCTTCGTTCCAGCTGTTGGCTTCAGTCACCAGCGGTACAGTGGTGGAGCGGCGTCCACCAAAAATCATTGCCGAGATCGGCACACCAGCAGGGTTATCCCATTGTGGGTCAAGCGACGGGCAACTGGTCGCCGCGACTGTGAAGCGCGAATTCGCATGTGCAGCAAGACGGCCACAATCAGGTGTCCAATCCTTACCTTGCCAGTCAACGAGGTTTGCTGGTGGGACTTTGGTCATGCCTTCCCACCACACATCGCCCTCAGGCGTGAGCGCGACGTTGGTGAAAATAGTGTTGGCCTTGACCGATTCCATGCAGTTCGGATTGGTTTCATACGATGTGCCTGGAGCCACGCCAAAAAAGCCCGCTTCCGGGTTGATGGCGTACAACTTTGCCGTCCCCGATTTTTCGTCAACTACAGGTTTTATCCAGGCAATGTCATCACCAACCGTCGTCACTTCCCAGCCTTGCTGCTTGAACGACTGGGGGGGAATCAGCATCGCAAAGTTGGTCTTGCCACAGGCCGATGGGAATGCTGCGGTCACGTAATGCTTTTTGCCTTCGGGTGTTTTAACGCCGAGGATCAGCATGTGCTCAGCCAGCCAGCCTTCGGCCTTACCCATGACTGAAGCGATACGCAGCGCGAAGCATTTTTTACCCAGCAGCGCGTTGCCGCCATAGCCAGAACCGTACGACCAGATCTCGCGCGTTTCCGGAAAGTGCACGATGTATTTGTGGTCATGGTTACAAGGCCACGGCACGTCTTTTGCTCCTGCAGTAAGTGGCGCACCCACCGAATGCAGCGCTGGCACGAATGAGCCGTCAGGCCCCAGTACGTCGAGCACTTTGCTGCCCATGCGGGTCATGAGCTTCATGTTAACCGCCACGTACGGTGAATCAGAGAGTTCAACGCCGATGTGGGCGATATGCGAGCCCAATGGGCCCATGCTGAACGGCACCACATACATGGTGCGGCCACGCATGCAGCCATCGAACAATTTGTTGAGCGTCGCTTTCATCTCGACTGGCGCCATCCAGTTATTGGTTGGCCCCGCGTCTTCTTTCTTTTCCGAGCAGATGAAGGTGCGGTCTTCGACGCGCGCCACATCGGTGGGATTGGAGAGTGCCAGATAGGAATTGGGCCGCAGTTTTTCGTTGAGTTTTTTGAACGTGCCGGCAGCGACCAGCTCGGCGCAAAGACGTTGATATTCTGCGTCGGAGCCATCGCACCAATAGATGCGGTCAGGCTTGGTGAGTGCGGCGATTTTTTCGACCCAGGAAAGCAATTTGCGATTGCTGGTGGGCGCATCGTTCATTTGAACGGGCTTGGCTTGCGCGTGCATGGTGATTTCTCCGGGGAAAGCGCCAGTTGAATGGCTTGAAACGCGATCGCTAAGGCTCGTCGCATTTTCGAAATTTGGTGGGCATGATTATCCCACATCGGGCGATGTAGAGAAACGTCAACAGCCAATCACATTACTCCGATACCGGTTGCAGCGGTTGTTGCCCGTAGGTTTGGAATTTATCGATGACAACACGCATTTCTGCCTCGTCCAGCAGTGCAGGCTCACCGATTTGCAGCGCTTGCCAGTACATTCGCGCCAGTGTTTCAACCTCGACGGCCAGCGCCAGCGCTTTTTGCAAATTTTCGCCACAGGCGATCATGCCGTGGTGCGACATCAGGCAGGCTCTGCGATGGTGCAGTGCAGCGATAACATGATCCGATAACTCCTGGGTACCGAAGGTCGCGTAAGGCGCGCAGCGTATGTCGTTGCCGCCGGCCACGGCGACCATATAGTGGAATGGCGGGATGCTGCGATCCATGCAGGCCAGCGTAGTGGCGTATGGCGCGTGGGTGTGAACGATGGCGTTGACGTGATTCCCCGAGGCGTAGATGTCTCGATGAAAACGCCACTCAGAAGAGGGCAGCACGGACCCTTCGTGTGTGCCGTCCATGTTCATTGCGACGATTTGCTCGGGTTTGGTTTCTTCGTAGGCGATTCCGGTGGGCGTAACCAGAAAGCCGCCATCAATGCGTGCGCTTACGTTACCCGCTTTGCCCTGATTGATGGCGAGTTCATTCATGCGCAGCGACGTGCGAATTATTTCGTTGCGGAGTGCTTTGTGCGGGATGTGATCCAGGTTCAGGAATGACATGGCATTTGACTCGCTTAACTTGCTATTGCTGCGGCCAGCCTTGCAGGCGCGAATACGCCACGCTCGGTAATGATGCCAGTGACGAGACGCGATGGCGTCACATCAAATGCTGGGTTAGATACTGGTGATTTTTTATCAAGAATTAGCGCTGGTGCGGCCTCTGGCGGAATTTCGGCCTGCACGCCAATAACAGAGCGGACCTCTGCCTCTGGACGTTCCTCGATTTCAATTTCTTTCAGCGCGTCCGTTAATGTGAGATCGATGGTGGAGTTGGGCAACGCTGCGTAAAACGGGATGCCGTTGTCGTGCGCCGCCAGCGCTTTCAGATAGGTGCCAATTTTATTGGCGACATCGCCATTCTTTGAAACGCGATCAGCCCCGACCAGCACCATATCGACTTTGCCGTGCTGCATCAAATGACCGCCCGCGTTGTCGACGATGTAAGTGTGCGGCACGCCGTGCTCGCGCAGTTCCCACGCGGTAAGCAGCCCCTGATTACGCGGCCGCGTTTCATCAACCCATACGTGTAGCGGTATGCCGGCATCAAAGGCTTTGTAGATGCAGGCGAGTGCTGTGCCCCAATCGACTGTTGCCAGCCAGCCTGCATTGCAGTGCGTGAGGATATTAACGGGGCGCTTGAGCTTTTCATGCAATGCGCGAATGACCGAAAGACCGTGGTTGCCGATCGCTTCGTTGGTGACGACGTCATCGTCTGCGATTTGTTGGGCAAGCAACCATGCCGCGTCGGCGCGAAGATGTTGTGCCAGCGGCGCGAGCCGTTGCTGCGTCGCCGCCAGTGCCCATCGCAGATTCACAGCGGTGGGGCGGGTTGCGCCCAGCACAATCATGGCGGCGGAAAGCGCTGCATCGGAACTGTCGCGCTGCATTTCAAGCGCCACGCCGAACGCTGCCGCGACACCGATGAGCGGTGCACCTCGCACCTGCATCGACCGGATCGCATGCGCCAGGTCAGGCATATTGATTAGCGTAATCGTCTCGAAAGCGAACGGCAAACGCGTTTGATCGATCACGTAGACGCGATCACTGCACTCTTCAGTCCAGATACTCCGGGTTAGCTTGCCGTTGGCTCTCATGCGCGAAGTTTATGCGATTTATTGGGTACATTTCAGTATAGACCGGACTACACGCCGAAAGAATTCGCACCGACAGGGGTTCAAGGGCCGACAACGTAAAATACGCCTCTATGAAGATCTCCGTTCTCGACCAGTCCCCGGCCGCGAAAGGCAAGAGCCAGCACCTAGCCATTCAGGAAAGCTTGGCCCTCGCGCGACATTGCGACCAACTCGGTTATCACCGTCACTGGGTATCCGAGCATCACAACAGCGACAGCATCGTCGGCACTGCACCGGAAGTACTGATGGCCGCGATTGCCGCGACTACTACGCGTATCCGCATTGGGAGTGCCGGCGTGATGCTGCCGCATTATTCGGCGCTGAAGGTCGCAGAACAGTTTCGCGTGCTGGAAGGTATCGCGCCGGGTCGCATCGATCTTGGCGTTGGTCGCGCGCCGGGCTCAGATCGCGCAACCGCCTTCGCCTTGAATCCACATCAAAACGCCGCCGAAGAATTTCCGCAGCAAGTCCTCGATCTGCAATCTTGGGTATCCGGTACGCCGCTGCCTGAGGGACACGCGTTTAGACAAATCAAAGCACATCCGCTCGGGCCGACCAGTCCCGAATTATGGATACTCGGCAGCTCAGATTACGACGCACAATTGGCGGCCTATCTTGGTCTGCCTTATGCCTATGCCTATTTTTTTACCGAAGGCCGTGGCACCGAGCAGGCGCTCGAACTCTATCGCCGCCATTACCGACCCAGCAAGCGCTATCCGCTTCCCCACGCGACAATCTGTGTCTGGGCGTTGGCTGCAGAAACGGAAGTCGAAGCGAGGCACCTACTGAAGACGCGTGAGCACTGGCGAGTGGGGTTCGACAAGGGGCTGCGCACGCCGTTGGTGTCGCCCGAGGACGCAGATGCGGATTACGCGTTTTATACGGAGACCGAGCGCGCAACCATTGAATCGCTGCGCGGCAAAGCTATTGTTGGCACCGCACCGCAAGTTGTGGAACGCCTACATGCACTGGCAGCGAAATTTGAACTAGACGAAATCGTGATTAATACTTGGACGCACGATCCACAGGCAAGACACCAGTCGTATGCATTGCTGGCAAAGGAGTTTGACCTGACCCTGGCAGTCGCTTGACGCCGACTGTTAGCGACCGCGGTCAGCGAAAGCCACATCGTGTAAAATACTAATTTCCAACCCGGGGTTTCCCAGCCCCAGCAGCTGGAGGTCTACAAAGTGACCAAGTATATTTTCGTTACCGGTGGTGTGGTTTC
>JANOQY010000396.1:0-8209 GCA_031414995.1 Betaproteobacteria bacterium | reverse complement strand
TACGCCATGTTCGTAAAAATTACCAGAATAGTCGTTACCAAAATGCGTTTCATCGCCAAGCCTTTGATTATGTTACTGCTCGAAAGTAGACCCAAACCATGATTTTAGCTTATCGCGCGCCAAGAGGAAACCATGGGTTTATTTGACCGCGCCATGTATGTCGCTTCTGCGCATGACCTTGAACAGCTACCGCCAGATATTGGCGCGGAAGTAGCCTTTGTCGGTCGCTCGAACGCTGGGAAATCGAGTGCTATCAACACGCTTGCCAACCATAAGCGTCTCGCATTCGTGTCGAAAACGCCCGGCCGCACACAACTCATCAATTTTTTTTCATTGGGTGATAATCGTACGCTCGTCGATTTGCCGGGCTACGGCTACGCTCAAGTACCGGCGCGGGTGAAGGCACACTGGCAAAATGTGATGGCGGCATATGTAAGCACCCGGAGCGCCTTGTCTGGCCTTGTGTTGATTATGGACGCCCGCCACCCTTTGAAAGCACTTGACGTCAAGTTACTTGATTGGTATCTACCCACTGGTAAACCGGTCCATTGTCTGCTTACCAAGGCCGACAAACTGTCAAAAAGTGATCAGGCACTTACGCTTCGAGGCGTTGCCAAACAACTGGAGGCTGCGGGACACAACGCAACGGTGCAGCTGTTTTCTTCCTTGAAGAAAGAGGGTGTGGAAGAGGCAGAGCGAGCAATCGTCAGGCTCTTCGGCGCGACGCGTAACTAAACAGCCGCATCGCAAGGGCAGATCTTGCACCTGACCAAGTGGCAAGATTGCAAAAAAGAAAACGGCCCGGGTAAAAGGGGTAACCCGGGCCGTTGGTAAAAGCCTTAAAGTAAATTAAGGCCCCCGCTCAGGGAGGAGAAGCGGGGAGGCGCGAACGCCTCACTTAATAAGAGATGTACTGACGCGAAAAGTTCAACGTTTTCTTCGGCAAGCCCAAACATTGTTCCCCATTGTCATGTTGTAGACTCAAATACTTTCCTACTTGCATTACTCGACACTCATGAATATTGGCCAATTTCCCCAGCGCCGCATGCGTCGTTTGCGCCGAACCAGTTTCCTGAGGGATATGGTGCGGGAGTCCACGCTTTCTTCCGCAGATTTGCTGTACCCCGTGTTCATAACAGACGGGCAAGGCAAGCGCCAAGGGATTGCCTCGATGCCCGGCGTAGAGCGGTTATCACTAGACCTGCTATTTCCAATCGTCGAGGAGGCCGCTCGACTCGGAATCCCAGCGATTGCGCTGTTTCCAGTAATCGAAGCGGAAAAAAAAACGTTGGGCGGTGATGAGGCCTTCAATCCGGATGGTTTGGTGCCGCGCGCAGTGCTTGCGTTGAAGAAACGCTTCCCCAGTGTTGGAATAATATGTGACGTAGCGCTAGACCCGTACACCACTCATGGGCAGGATGGGGTAATAGATAATGAAGGTTACATTCTCAATGATGAAACCATTGCCGTACTTGAAAAACAAGCGCTGACACAAGCTGCGGCAGGCGTCGATATTGTCGCGCCTTCGGATATGATGGACGGTCGTATCGGCGCAATCCGCAGGGCGCTAGATGCCAAAGGCCACATTCACACGTCGATTCTTGCCTACTCCGCGAAATACGCTAGCAAATTTTACGGGCCATTTCGCGATGCTGTCGGATCGGCAGGAAATCTTGGTAAAAGCGACAAGAAAAACTACCAGATGGATCCGGGAAACTCGGATGAGGCCATGTGCGAGATCGCACTCGACCTCCAAGAGGGCGCGGATATGGTGATGGTGAAGCCTGGTATGCCTTATCTGGATATTGTCCAGCGCGCCAAGTCTACCTTCGGGGCCCCAACATTTGTCTATCAGGTGTCCGGCGAATACGCGATGCTGAAGGCCGCCGCTCAAAATGGGTGGATTGACGGTGAGGCTTGCATGATGGAGTCGTTACAGGCGTTTAAGCGCGCTGGGGCGGATGGAATTCTGACTTACTTTGCACTTGAAGCGGCGGCATTGCTCGCAGAAAAATAGGTGCTGCTAAGCGATGAGCGCCTCAACGTCCTTCAGCCGCGCCCGCGCGTGATTCAAGCTCGCGCGTGGACGTTGGGCAGACCGAGCAGCCTGATCCGGGAAGCACCAGATAACTATAGGGCATTCATTGAATAATATTTCGTAAATCGAAATCGCATTCGACGCGGTCCGATGATGGGCTGAAATAGCAAGTGCAGCAGGCGCAACACGCGTTTCGAATGCCATCCGTTCGTTCAAGAAGAATAGTTCCAGCCGCTTAGTGTCTTCGTCGACGATTTCCAACTCGATCTGTGAAAACCGGTTGGCGGTGCCGCTGAGTACACTTCCCACAAGCCAGGGCGAAAAGCGATCAAGCCAAAGCATGACTTCGACGGCAATCTGCCGCAAATCCCGACATTCCTGAGGCTGGGAATCACCCTGAAATATTGATAAGTAAGCTCTGAGGGCGGTGTCAATTTCGTGGTTGTGTGGCAATGATCCCTGGTCCGTTACGCCTATTTGCCGTGCCGCCTTTTGTTTGGCATCAGCAAAATTCGTTGTCCCATCTGCGGCGATCAAGCGTGCAGCGAGGTTGGCAATCTCACCTCTGACGTTACGTCGTTGATCACGTTTGTGTTGAAAGTTGCCCACTTATTTATATCGTTTCAAAAGCCCCAGAGGGGCAAAAAGCTAAAAAATCTGGTTTCTTACTTCCTCGGAGGGCTTATTTGCTTCGCGAAGAGCTGCTGGGCCGTCACCGACGTTACCCGCGTTCTCCGCGTAAGCGAATTCCAACTGTTGCTTCCCGTCTTTACCTAGTTCACCGCCGAGCGGAACTAGGGCTACGCCGGGTGGCGGCTCGAAGGGTGATTCTTTGACACCTTTGAGTGCTTTTGCCATGTAATACATCCACATTGGCAGCGAAGCGCCGCCGCCAGTCTCAGCTTCCCCCAGTGATGTGGGGTTATCGTAGCCAATCCAACTAACCGCCACCAGACCAGAGTTAAATCCCGCAAACCATGCGTCCAGGCTGTCGTTGGTCGTGCCCGTTTTGCCGGCAAGATCATTGCGTCCAAGCGACATCGCACGTGCTGCAGTGCCATAGCGGACCACATCACGCAACATGCTGGTCATGATGAAAGCGTTGCGCGGGTCGATAACTCTTTCTGCAACCTTGGTGTTCGGATTGGTCTTTGTGTCTTCCCGCCCTGCCGCTTCGGGCAAGACCTCAAACAATATCCCGCCTTTATCGTCGGTAATTTTCGTAATGAAATATGGCTTAACGCGATAACCGCCGTTGGCAAATACTGCATAGGCTCCCGCCATCTGTAGCGGCGTAGTCGATCCAGCCCCCAATGCCATTGTCAGATAGGCCGGGTGTTGTTTCGGATCGAAACCGAACCGCGCGATATAGTCCTGCGCGTAGTTCGGGCTTATTGCCTGTAGCACGCGAATTGACACCATATTTTTGGATTTAGCCAGCGCTTGCCGCAATCGTATTGGGCCCTCGTACTTGCTGTCGTAGTTTTTTGGTTCCCAGATTTGCCCACCGTTACGACCGGGGTCAAAAACGACCGGCGCGTCATTAACCACGGTCGCGGGCGTGAAACCCTTCTCCAGCGCTGCAGAATAGACAAACGGTTTAAAACTCGAACCCGGCTGACGTAACGCTTGGGTGACGTGGTTGAATTTATTCGCGTTGAAATCAAAGCCGCCTACCAAGGCCCGAATCGCACCGTCTGCAGGGTCAACAGAAACCAAAGCGGCTTCCACTTTCGGCAATTGTGCCACTGACCACTGCCCCTTTTCATCCGGCACCAACCGAATCACCGATCCGCGCACCGGTTTCAAGGGAGAGGTTTTTTCGGCCAATGCGCGGGCGACGAACCTGAGGGCCTCGCCGGTAAGTACGACGGTATCGCCACGTTTTGTATGGGCAATCACTTGTTTGGTATCAGCCTCAAGCACCACGGCCGGCATCAAATCGCCGACAATCTCTTTCTCCTGAAGTGCTTCTTCAACTGCCTCATCGGCCTCGTCTTTACCGGCCGCGATGTTTACGAAACCTTCCGGCCCCCTGTAACCATGGCGGCGATCATATTCCAGGATACCTTTGCGCAACGCCGCTAGCGCAGCCTCCTGATCCAGCTTGCGAATCGTTGTGTAAACGCGGATACCGCTGACGTAAACTTTTTCTCCATATTGTTCGAACAATTCTTGACGAGTCATCTCCGCGACGTAATCAGCAATTACCGGATATACCTGACGCTCACGGTCAAATTTCAGCACCTCAGCCCTGGCAGCTTTCACGCCCCCATCGTCCAAATAATTGAGCTCATTCATGCGCCGCAACACATATTGTTGCCGCAGGGTTGCGCGTTTCAGGTTGTTAAAAGGGTTGTAAAGCGACGGCGCCTTGGGAATTCCCGCCAACATTGCAGCTTCAGCGGCAGTGAGCTGCCGGACGTCCTTGTTGTAATAAACGCGACTGGCGGCCGCAAATCCGAACGCGCGGTTACCCAAAAAAATGTGATTCAGATAGATTTCTAAAATTTGATCCTTGCTCAAACTCTTCTCAATTTTGAAAGCGAGCAACCACTCTGAAATTTTGCGCGTAAGCGTTTGCTCGTTGCTCAGGAAGAAATTTCGTGCGACTTGCTGGGTAATCGTTGAAGCCCCTCCTTTGATCTTGCCCGCCAATATATTTGTCGCTGCGGCACGTATCAACCCAAGGTAATCCACGCCGCCATGTTGATAAAAACGCTCATCCTCGGCCGAAATGACCGCCTGTTTCATGACTGCCGGGAAATCCTGCACGCGTACAAAGGAACGTTTCTCCTCGCCAAATTCGCCAATAACATCGCCTTCAGCCGTGAAAACCCGCAACGGTAATTTTGGTCGATAATCAGTTACCGCCTCAATGGAGGGCAGATTTGGGTAAAGTAAAACCACCGTCAACAAGACTATCCCGACCGCCACCAGCGTCAGGGATATCAATAAAATGAACGGGTAAAACCACCAGCGCTGGGTCATATTTGCCTGTCGTTACAAACGTCGAGGTTTATTATATCGGGGTCGCTCACGGGCCAATTGGGCAACTTTTAATACGATAGACCACTATCTTGGCAAGATAATGGCACTCCAAGGACAGTCGTCGCAATTAAAGCTTTTTCGAGGTTCAAAAGAAAATGCTTTACAGGTCCAAAGGTTGTTGCTAGCATTTAATGTAATTTGTGCGTTGTAAGCCGTAAGTACTCAATTCAACAAGGGCAGTTCAACTACCATGCTGAAAGAAAAGCTGGCAACCCAGTTTGATTTTTTGCGCGCAACAACGCCGCCACTCATCGGGGTCGACATCAGTTCGTCCTACATCAAGATGGTGGAGTTGGCGGACGCGGGTAAGGGGCTCTATCGCGTAGAGCGCTATGTCATTGAACCGTTGCCGAAAGATACAATTACGGATGGCAACGTTGCTAACATCGAGGCCGCCGGAGAGGTGATGCGACGCGCCCACAAGCAAATGGCGTCGCGCATCAAAAACATCGCCTTGGCGCTTCCTTCGGCGGCTGTGATTACCAAAAAGGTCAATCTGAACGGTAATCAGCGCGAAGAAGACATGGAGTATCAGGTCCAATCCGAGGCCAACCAATACATCCCATTCAGCCTTGACGAAGTAAATCTCGATTTTCAGGTGATTGGCCCCGCGCCAAACAGCGAAGAAGAGGTTGAAGTTTTAATCGCGGCGTCTCGCAAAGAGAAAATTGAAGATCGGGTAGCAGTTGCTGAGGCTGCGGGACTGAAGACTACGGTAATGGACGTTGAGTCATACGCAGCGCTGACGGCGTTCGAGATGATACTGGGTAGCGCTTCGGGAATAGAGGCGAAGGACGTTACTGCGATTGTCGACATTGGCGCCCAGTCCACCCGTGTAATCGTCATGCATGAAGAACAACAGGTCTATTCCCGCGAGCAACAACTCGGGGGCTACCAGTTAACCCAAGATATTTCCCGGCAGTTCGGCATGCCCGCTGAAGAAGCGGAAGTTGCGAAGAAATCAGGTGGTCTCCCGGATAATTATGGGCCCGACGTGCTGCAGCCGTTCAATGAAAAAATCGTGCTCGAAATTTCCCGAGCGCTGCAGTTTTTCTTCACGTCCACGCAATTTAATAAAGTCGACCATATTTTGCTTTCCGGCGGTTGCGCAATGCTGGACGGTCTGGAAGAGATGGTCGCACAGCGGACTCAGGTTCATACCGTTGTGGCGAATCCGTTCGCCAACATGGCGCTGTCTTCCAAGGTAAAACCACGACAATTAACGATTGATGCGCCTGCACTCATGGTCGCGTGTGGTTTGGCGATGCGAAGGTTTGATCCCGCATGATTCGCATTAATCTACTCCCCCACCGCGAGGAAAAGCGCAAGGCGCGGCAAAAACAATTCGCCATTCTTGCAGGCTTCGCCGCCTTTGTTGGACTTGCGGTAGCAAGTTTGCTCTGGGTAATTTTTGACGCACAAATCGACAACCAGAAAAACCGCAATAAATATCTAACGGACGAAATTGTCAAACTTGACAAACAAATCGACGAAATCAAGCGTATTCGTGAAGAGACAGCGTCTCTGCTATCGAAGAAACAGGTGGTCGAAGGATTGCAAAGCAATCGATCTGAGCCAGTTTATTTGCTTGACCAGTTGTTACGTCAGCTACCTGAGGGCTTGTACCTTAAGTCGTTCAAGCAAACCGGCGCGAAGATAAGTGTCACTGGGTATGCACAATCCAATGCACGAGTTTCAGCGTTTATGCGAAACATTGAAGCATCACCTTATCTTGGTAGTCCGAATCTAGTTGAGATCAAAGCTGTCACCATAAATACCCAACGCGCCAACGAGTTCATTCTTGATTTCATCATCAAGCGAGTGAAGCTTGATGATGGCAAAGGTGCTGGCCCCGCGAAGAAAGCGGAGAAAAAAGCATGAATAAGTGGCTTGATGAGCTTAAACAGTTAGACACCAAGAATCCAGGGGGGTGGCCATGGCCGTTCAAGATAGCCACGATGCTTTTGATTTTTGTTCTGATTTTAGTTGCTGGCTTTTTCCTTTTGTATCAAGGGCAGCTTGAAAATCTCGACAAGGAAGAGAAAAAAGAAGCAGATCTAAAAACCGTTTTCGTAGAAAAGAAAAAACTGGCGGTCAATCTGGAGGCGTATCAACAGCAACGGGCGGAGATCGAGCAGTCGTTTGGCGCACTGCTTAAGCAATTGCCTACGCGATCTGAAATGGATGCCTTGTTGATTGACATTAATCAGGCAGGTCTGGGTCGTGGTTTGCAGTTTGACCTGTTCAAGCCGGCGGCAACAGAGAACGTGACCGAGTTTTATGCAGAGCGCCCAATTAGCCTAAAGGTTAACGGCAATTATCATGACTTAGGTGCATTCGCAAGTGACATCTCCAAGCTTCCTAGAATTGTGTTGCTCAACGACCTGAACGTGGTAGCGGGCAAAGACGGCGTATTGTCGATGGATGCTGTCGCGAAAACCTATCGCTATCTTGACCCCGAGGAAGTCGCCGCACAACGTAAGACGACCAAGGGTGCGCCCGCGAAACCGGGAGCCAAGTAATTATGCGCACTCTAAAATTTGCTCTTATTTTGCTGACCGCATCTACCCTGTTTGGTTGTGGGGAGGGCTTTTCTGATCTACGCACGTTTGTCAAAGAGTCCGACAAAAGTGCCCCGAGAAAAATCGAGCCGCTTCCGCAGGTAAAACCGTTCGCACCATTCGCGTATGAAGGGTTCGACTTGCCTGATCCATTCAAGCCACGCAAATTGGCGGTCAAGCAAAACGAAGGCGGTGGCGGTGGATTGGCACCAGACTTGAATCGCCGAAAGGAACCGCTCGAAGCGTTTCCGCTTGAGCAATTGAAAATGGTCGGGACCCTCACGCAGTTGGGAGCAACATACGCTCTCGTGAAGGCGGAAAAGACGTTATATCGGGTCAAGAAGGGTAACTATCTTGGGCAGAATTTTGGGCTGATCACCGAGATTAATGACACAGAAGTAAAACTCAAAGAAATCGTTCAAGACACCGCCGGAGACTGGACAGAACGCCAAAGCGTGCTGCCCCTGCTCGAAGGAACTGGGAGGTAACACGTGAGCCATACCGATCAAAGTCTAGCCATGCCGGGCGCTCGCGCATCCGGGACGGTATTTCACCTGCT
>JANOQY010000395.1:0-16291 GCA_031414995.1 Betaproteobacteria bacterium | reverse complement strand
TTTGATGAGTTTCACGTCAGCGATATTGCCGACGCAATGATTCTGGGCCGCTTGCTCGACATGCTTATTTCAAAAGGCGTCGTGCTGGTGATGACATCGAACTACAAGCCCGATGATCTTTATCCCAATGGCTTGCAGCGCGCGCGTTTCCTGCCCGCCATTGAATTGCTGAACGCCGAACTTGAAGTGCTCGAAATCGGCGGACAGCGCGATCATCGGCGACGCATTCTCGAATCGATCCCGGTTTATCACGCACCGCTTTCGCAGACGGCAGAACAAGCCATGGCGCGGGCGTTTGAGGCGATGTCCAAGGCGTCATACGTATCGGGCGGCACGATCATGATCGGCTCGCGCGAGATCGAATTTTTGCGGCGCGCGAAAGGCGTCATCTGGTTTACATTTGATGAGCTTTGTGTGAAAGCCAGATCGCAGGTTGATTACCTTGAAATCGCCAGCCGCTATCACACCGTGTTGATGTCATCCGTGCCGCAGTTGCACGCGAAAGATCGTGCCGATGTAGTGCGTCGTTTTACGTGGCTGGTGGATGTGTTGTACGACCAGCGGGTGAAGCTGATTATTTCGGCTGAGGTTGGGCCGGAGATGCTGGTGGTGGATGAGCGGGTGAAAAATTTATCTGCCGCGAGCACCAAAACTGGCAATGGGAACGATGCGACGTTAATGGTGTCTGCTGAATTCGCGCGCACCGCATCGCGACTGCGTGAAATGCAATCGCGGGAATATTTTTCGCGAAAACACGCATCAGCCGAGAACCCGCAATTGTTGCAAGGGAGGTGATATGTCAATCTGGAGATCCACATTCGCAGCGTTTGTAATTGCGTTATCTGCGGGCAGCCTGCCGACAGCGACGCTGGCGAACAATTATCAGGACCTGTGGTGGAATCCAAGCGAATCCGGCTGGGGCATCAATATCGCCCAGCAGGGTGATGTCATGTTTGCGACGTGGTTTATTTATGGCGCGAATCGTCAGCCAACGTGGATTTTCCTGTCGCGCGCAGATCGATCCGGCACGCTCGGCACTACGTTTGCGGGCGATATTTTTCAGGCAGTCGGCACGCCTTTCTCTGCCATTCCATTCGTAGCACTGCAGGGTGCCGATCTCACCAAGGTGGGCCGCGCAACATTGGTTTTTTCAGATGCGCGTACCGGCAGCCTGACTTACGATGTCAACGGCGTGACGGTGGTCAAACAGATTACGCGTCAGGTGATCGGGGTTGCAAATTTGACCGGCAGCTACTTTGGCGGACTCAAACGTGAAGGCAGCGGTTGCGTGAGTGCGGCGCTCAATGGCAGCGTGCTGAATCAGGCAACCTACAGCGTAAACCACACCGTGGCGACCGGTGCACTGACCATCACCGAAGTCGGCGGCACATTCTGTAATTTTTCCGGAAACGTGCAGACGTTTGGATCGATTACCGAGGGCAGTGGCAATTTCACCTGTGCGGCGGAGAACATTACTGGCGCCTGGACGATGCGCGAAGGGCGCGCCTCACCAAACGCATTCTCAGCACTAATGGCCATGCGCCCGAATAATGAGCCCTGCACGCTCAATGCCACCATCGGCGGATTAAAACCTTGACACGTTGAAGCACAGGAGTAGCGCATGACTAAGTTCAACGGCATCCTGCTGGACAAAACAGAAACCGGCTTTTCAGCGACTCTTTCAGCAATCGACGAATCACGACTGCCGCCCGAAGGCGATGTGACCGTCGCGATTGAATACTCCACCATCAATTACAAAGACGGTCTCGCCATCGCCAATAAATCGCCAGTCGTGCGCAAATGGCCGATGGTGGCGGGTATCGACGGCGCAGGCATTGTAGAAGCTAGCACCCATGCCGCGTGGAAACCGGGTGACAAAGTAATTCTCAATGGATTCGGCGTTGGTGAGTCACACTGGGGTTGCCTCGCACAAAAAGCCAAACTGAAAGGCGATTGGCTGGTGCCGCTTCCTGCGGCATTCACCACCAAACAGGCAATGGCCATCGGCACCGCAGGCTACACGTCGATGCTGGCGGTAATCGCGCTGGCCAAACACGGTGTATCGCCATCCAGCGGTGAAATTTTGGTGACCGGTGCGTCGGGCGGTGTCGGCAGTATCGCAATTGCCTTGTTAGCCAAGCGTGGCTACAACGTCGTCGCCTCTACGGGAAGGCTTCAGGAAACTGACTACCTGAAGTCGCTAGGCGCGACATCGGTGATCGACCGCAACGAACTTTCGCAACCGGGAAAACCATTGCAAAAAGAACGCTGGGCGGGCGTGGTTGATTCGGTTGGCTCGCATACGCTGGCCAACGCATTCGCCCAATGCAAGTACAACGCGGTGGTGGCGGCTTGCGGGCTTGCGCAGGGGATGGATCTTTCAACCAGTGTTGCACCGTTCATTTTACGTGGCGTCATCCTTGCGGGCATCGATAGTGTTTACGCTGCGATGCCACGTCGGCTGGACGCCTGGAATCATCTGGCGCAGGAGCTAGATATGGCCAAACTCGACCAAATCACCACGGTGATCAAGCTTTCAGAGGCGATCGCGCAGGCACCAGCGATTTTGGCCGGACAGGTGCGGGGCCGTCTGGTGGTCGATGTCGGTGCTTGATGCACGTCCATCGCAAAGCAGCAGAATCACAATAGAATGTACGATAGCGTTGTAGTGTTTCAAGCAAGTTGCCCACACCGCATCGCGGCGAATAGATATTAATAAAAACTGATCAGGAATCACCATGCCAGTTGCTCCACCAGATGATGACGACAACGATCTTGATTTCACCAAGATATTTAGCGTCGAAACCAAAGTCGCTGAACCGGTTCAATCGCCGAAACAACAACAGAAACTTTCTGAAGAGGCCGTGATCGGCGAATCAGCGCTGGCAAGCAACGGTTATTTTGTGCGCATCAACGAGGCAGCACCCAGACGGCAATCAAAACGCAAGCCGCCCGCAATCATGGTGGTGGAGGATGACGAAGTCACGTCAATCCTGCTTGGGCGCATCCTTACCGAGAACGGCTTTGTGGTACAGAAAGCCGCCAATCGCGCGGAAATTCTGATTGGACTTAAGTCTGCGCCCGACCTCGTGATACTTGATGTCGTAATGCCGGATGCAAATGGTTTCGACATCCTCAACCGGATTCGCCAGCATACGATTCTCAAGGATATGCCAGTGTTGATGCTGACCAGTCTGGGTTCACTGGATGACATCCTCAAAGGCCTCAAACTTGGGGCCAATGGTTATCTCACCAAGCCGGCAAAATCAAAAGCGCTTTTAGAGGCGATCAGGAACGTGCTGAGTGATTAATATTCTCAGCCAGGCTGGGATTGTGTAGATTGCGCAGATTGTGTAGCTGGCGGACAGCATGACGGAGGAAGTAATGGGCGCCTACAAGAAATTCTACGATCACTCGATCGCGCAGCCTGATGCGTTTTGGACCGAACAGGCGGCTCGCATCGATTGGGTGAAGCCGTTTAAAAAGGTTTGTGATTTTTCCAAACCGCCGTTTGCAAAATGGTTTGTCGGTGGTGAGACCAACCTTTGCTACAACGCCATTGACCGTCATTTGGCCACGCGTGCCGACCAAAATGCGTTGGTGTGGATTTCGTCTGAAGTCGAACAGACCAGAACGTATACCTATCGCGACATGTTCGACGAAGTCAATCGCTTCGCTGCCATCCTGAAAACGCTAGGCGTCGGCAAAGGGGACCGCGTCCTGATCTACATGCCGATGATCCCCGAAGCAGTTTTTGCCATGCTTGCCACGGTGCGCATTGGCGCGATTCACTCGGTCGTGTTCGGCGGATTTGCGGCGGCATCACTGGCAGCACGAATCGACGACGCGCAACCGAAAGTGATGATCACCGCGGATGCGGGCTCGCGCGCAGGCAAGATAATTCCGCTGAAGCCGCTCACGGATGAATCGATCAAACTTTCCCGTCACCCGCCCAAGTATGTGGTGATCGTCAATCGTGGGCTCGATAAAACCATGCAGACCATTCCCGGTCGGGACATGGATTACAGCGTGCTCCGCAACAAGCATATGAATGACGTGGTGCCGTGCGAGTGGGTCGAATCGTCACATCCGAGCTATATCCTTTACACCAGCGGCACGACAGGCAAGCCCAAAGGCGTGCAGCGCGACACCGGCGGTCACGCGGTTGCACTCGCGGCCTCAATGCCACATATTTTCGCCACCAAACCGGCTGACACTTATTTTTGTACTTCCGACATCGGCTGGGTGGTGGGGCACTCATACATCATCTACGGCCCGCTCATCAACGGCAGCACCAGCATCATGTATGACGGACTGCCGATTCGCCCGGACGCAGGCGTGTGGTGGAAGATCGTTGAGCAGTACAAGGTCTCGATCATGTTTTCTTCACCCACCGCAATTCGGGTGCTGAAGAAACAAGATCCTGCTTTCCTCACCCAATACGATGTGTCCTCGCTGCGATATTTGTTTCTGGCCGGTGAGCCGCTAGACCAGCCGACCTCGAACTGGATCGAGCAGGGCCTTGGCGTCAAGGTGATCGACAATTACTGGCAAACCGAAACCGGCTGGCCGATTCTCTCGGCCGAACCTGGCATCGAGGAAACGCCGCGTAAATTGGGCTCGCCCAGCTTTGCCTCGTACGGCTACAAGTTAAAACTGAAGCATGAAGAAACAGGCAAGCAGGTGGGTGCCGACGAAAAGGGCGTGCTGTGCATCGTGCCGCCGCTACCGCCGGGCTGCATGAGCACGATCTGGGGCGATGACGCACGTTTTGTGAAAACTTATTTCTCGACATTCAAGGACGAACAGGTTTACACCACCTTCGATTGGGCCACCTGCGATAAGGATGGCTACCATTTCATCATGGGCCGCACTGATGATGTGATCAACGTGGCCGGGCATCGCTTGGGCACGCGTGAAATCGAAGAAGCGGTGCAGATGCACACCAACATCGCCGAAGTCGCTGTGATCGGTGTGGCAGATCAGCTCAAGGGCCAGGTGCCGGTTGCGTTTGCGGTAGTGAAAGATGCGAGCCGTGCGGAAACGCCAGCACTCGCCGCTGCGCACGAAAAAGAAGTCATGGCGATGGTCGATAAAGAACTCGGCGCCATTGGCCGCCCATCGCGCGTGTATTTTGTGACGCTGTTACCCAAAACGCGTTCAGGAAAATTGCTGCGCCGCGCGATTCAGGCGCTGTGCGAAGGCCGTGACCCCGGTGATCTGACTACGATGGAAGATCCGGCGGCGCTGGAGCAATTGAAGGCGGCAATCGCGAAGTAATTTTATTTCTATAGAACTGGCGCGCGTCTTCAGATATTTATTCGCTGAACGCCGCGCCAGTGTTTGTGTTTGGCAATTTTTACAACCCTCAGGTTGGGTAAACGGCGCTCATGCGGAAATCGCGTTTGCCCAATCTCAATCGACAATGTTGGGCTTGATGAAACCAGCCCAACCTACCGCGCCAGTAATAGATGTCGACGCCAAAAGAAATACGCAATGCGTGACAGATGAATGCGCGCGACCAAGAATAGTTATGTGCGGCGACGCACAGACTAAACAAACCGGGTGCGTAGTATTGCAAAGGTAGCGACAGCGGAGTCAATTTGGATCATCCGCCTGTGTGAACGACCGCTGCATGCTACTTAACCTGGAGACTGAACCATGAACCCAATACGCAGACTTTTCACGACCCGTGTCGCGCTTCTCGGCATTTCCGCATTCATCGGCGGCGCAATTGCGGCAGATAAAGGTAAAGACAAAGAAAATGAGCAAGGCAAAGGCAAAGGTAAAAGCAAAGGCAAAGCAAACCATAAAAACGGCAAGCAATTGCTCGGCGAGAAGCTGAAGAAAAACGGCAAGCACGTACTCGATAAGAAAGGTGCCAACACGGCCTCGGTAGACGTGAAAGACGGCAAGATCACGGGCGTCAAGGTCAAGCATGACAAAAAAGGTGACGTAGCGGTCATCAAGTACAAGACCAGCAAAAAAATGGCTTACGTCGAGGGCCTGCAGTTAGCCTCCATGCGACTGGCCCAAGTGCAAAATTTGGGCACGGTATATATCGGCTACGCATACTATGACGAAGATGGCTACGAGGAGATTTACTGGTTCCCGTATGACATGATTTATGACGGCGATACCGGCGCGATTGAATATGTTCCGGTGTACTAAATGTCAGTAATTTGCGGAAAACTAGCGGCGGACACCAACAAGAATCCCAGGGCCAATTTCCCCAGCACAAATGACCGTAGAGCGCCATTCGACGAGGCGTTCGGGGTCAAATGCCGCCAGAAGCCTCACCAATGCTAGTGTTTTGAGCGAAGTGCGAGGTCTTTCAAAAGCATATGAAATTTAAAGACCTCGCACTCTGGACCACCATGGAGGACCCGGCGGCGCTGGAGCAATTGAAGGCGGCAATCGGAAAGTAAATGCGTTTCTACAGCACTGGCGGGCTTTTTCAGGCATTTATGCGCTGAAATAGTCGCCAATGCTAGTGTTTGTATATTTTCATAATTGACACCTGCCAGTTAATGGTTGGCCCCTTTAGCGTTCGACATATGGCTAACAAATGCGCTGACCGCGAGGTCGGCGTGCGCAGGCGCTCACTGTTTCTTGCCGAGCGCTACCCGGTACTCTTCGAGTCTTTTCTCGTAATCTGCCGAATCGCCGAACTCAATAAAGCCTAGGTAGCGTTTGTGCGTGCCGAGGATCTTGTGCGCGTGTTTGATCGGACAAAAATACTGCTCGGTCCTGGACACGATCTCTGCGATGTAGGCCGTTAGTCCGGCACCGTAGGCGCAATACGTGCAGTGAAACTTTTCGATGAAGTTCAGGTATTCGAGATGCCGGCGATCAAGCAGGATGTAATCGCGACGGCGAACTTTGACGATACCGTAGATTGGGAAGCAGGTTGCCTGATAAAAACTCACGAAGGCATCGAGCATCAGCAACGGAAAAATCATGCCGTAAATGATCGGCCCGGTGATGAGATTTTGCGGGCGGTACGTCACCAGCCAGTGGAAAAAACTCTTCTTCAATTTGCGATGCGTTTGTTTGACGGCTTTTTCGAATTCAACGCGCCGACCCTTGATTTCGAAAAACATCTTCGTCTCTTGTTCGTGCAGCGCCGTAGTCATCTCGTCCTCAAGTGCTGACATCTGGTTCAATAATCCGCGAATACGATCATTCATGTGGCTCCGATCCGATTTAACCTGGCGCAAAAAATAAACCGCCGAGCGTAATTGTGAGCCTATTGCCGGGAAAAGGTTGCTTTGTCAGTGTGGTTTTGACTCGCTTTCATTGAAAGAAAAATTATTGCCTGAATATAGAAAATAGGTTCGGACACCAATAAGAATCGCAACACCAATTATCCCAGCACCAATAATTGCAGAACGCCATTCGGCGGGGACTTCAGGGTTAAATGCCGCCAGAGGCCGCACCAGTGCTAGTGTTGGCATTTTTCAAAGCATGAAATCATGCAGCGCTACACCAGCGTTTAAAACCGCTCCGCCGGCGGCAAATACCGCCATTGTCCCAGCGGCATTTTGGCCATCGATATTTTGCCGACGCGAATTCGTTTTATCGACTTTACTTGCAGCCCGACCAGTTGACACGCATGCGCGATCTGGCCGCGTTGCGCGCCTTTGACAGCGAAGCGCAGCCGGGTTTCGTTTTGCCAGCTGACTTTGGCTGGCGGCAGCGCCCGGCCATTGAAACTGAGTCCGTGATTGAGTTGTTTGAGCCCATGGGGCGGCAATTCTCCGGTGACGTCAACGATGTACTCCTGCTCAACGGTGGCTGCGTCATCGACCAATTTGCGTACCACGCGCCAGTCCTGCGTGAAGACCATTAGCCCGCTCGCATTTGGCTCCAGCGGCAGGGGCGTAGTCAGATGCGAAAAATGTCGCTTGAGCGGGCGTATGCCGGATGCGTCGTCTGTCGCGCGGTTATCGACGGACATCTGCGACGATGGATCAGCGGTGCCGGGTTGGCCGGCAGGGTGGTGAAATAGAATCGTTACCAGTTCAACAGGCGCTAACGTTGCGTCCTTGTGCAGCACGATTTGTTGTTGCGCGACGCGAAACTGCGGCTCTTGCATTACCTTCCCATCGACGCTGACCCAGCCACCCTCTATGTAAAGCTCGGCCTCGCGGCGTGAGCAGGAAAGCATTTCAGCAAGGCGTTTTGCGAGGCGGACGGGTTCCGTCATGACGCGATCATCCGGAGGGCAGGAGCATCATTGTAAGCGCGCGTACCGATTCGGTCGCATTCATTCGACATTCGCGCAACATCGTATTTGCCAGCATCGCATTTGCACCGGACAAGCGGTAAAGTTTGCCTACCTTCACATATCACCTGACCGATACGATGCCCGCGCCAAAAAATACCCGAAGTCTTGATGGCATCACGCTCGAAGCAATCGTCACGCATTTAGCCGAGTCCATCGGCTGGGAAGCGATGGCCGCTGCCTTGCCGGTGCGTTGTTTTACGCACGACCCAAGCATCAATTCCAGTCTGAAGTTTTTGCGCAGGACACCGTGGGCGCGCAAGAGGGTGGAGGACTTATACCTGCAGCAGGAAGCTGCCGATTAGTTCAAGTCCAGCCGCAACATTGCAGCGCGAACCCGGTTTGCACGTATTTTAGTGTGCGTGTCGACACCTCGCATTGATGCGACCCGGCGCACGCGAATACCGTGTTTAACCGGCTTGGCGAGCGCTTTTTTTTCTGATGCTGATGGCGTCTCCAATGCGTTGGTCAGAGTTCGTGCGAGTGCAATGACACGCTGTGGATCAACACCCAGTGTATCGATCAGGAACTCGATAATTTCCGAACGCGGATTTGCCAGCGTGGGCTCAATCATCATGACTGCAGCCGACACGGCGAGGGCGCGTTCACGGCTTGCCGCGTCAGGTAGCAGTTGGGCCAAGGCATTCAGCGCTTCGACAGGTGCTGCTGCGGTAATGCGTGCCTGCGCTTTGAGCATTTGTATCCAGTTCACTGTTGCCGCCGTGCCGCTTAACGTATCAGTGGGTAATTGCGTGAGCAGCCGTGCAATTCGCAGGCTGCGCCGCTCGAATGAACCGATCGAGACCATACCCGCAAGCACGATACGGCAGACGGCTTCGGCAAAGCCACCATCTGCAATCGTGTCCAATACTGACGCGCGAACTTTTTCAAGCTCGTGTTGCGCACGCGCGTGCGCGATGTCAGCGTCTGCGGTGTCGGGTTTAAACCATGCGCCTAGTCCGAACGGACCGTAGGCGAACCGTGTCCATGCCACTGTCATGTGGTCACGCCGCTCGCGGAATTGATCGAGACTGCCGCTAATCTGGTCCGACATTTTCTTTTCTGCCTGACGCAGCGGATGGTCATCGCTTACCGGCGCGCGCCGGGCGCGAGCTTGTTTTGCCTGTTCGCGAATCAGCGGCGCGAAAGGACTGCTGTCGGAAAGTAATTGGCGCTGCATGCGTAGCGGATGCAATTTGCCCAGCGCATCGGCTACCGGGCGTGTCGCGAATAGCTGCACCCACGGCCTGAACCATGTTTTGTAGATGGACGTATTGAGTTCGGACACTTTGCTGATCGTCGAAAAAAGCGCTTCCTCGTCGCGGCCCTCGGGGTTGAGTGCGCGAATATCTTCCATGGTGCGGTGTTCGTAATGCACCGTATACTCGCCCGGTTCGAGTTGGTCCCAGCGCTGTTGCTCCTTGCCAGCTTTGGCTTCGAGCTTCATTTCATAAAGGCCCGGCGGCAGGCTTTCGATGACGTCAAGTGAGGTCACGAGTTGATCATGCTCTTTGCGTGCGATATCCCCGCCGACAAAAATACCCAGATGGCCAACGCTTTCGTGCAACACATAGATAATGGTGCGACCTGCCGCAGCGATGGCACGCTCATCACCCCAGGTGTCGATGATCCAGTTGAGCGCCTGTGGTGGCGGTGTGATGTTATCGCCCCATGAAGCAAAGACAACGATGGGTGCCGTGATGTTGCGCAGATCAATAGCGTGATTGCCAGCCTTTATCGTTCCCCTCGCAAGGCGATTGCCCACGAACAGGTTTTCGACAATGGCTTCGATTTCGCTGCCGGTCATGCGAAAAAATCCGCCCCACCAGCGCTCGAACGCCAGAAACCGTTCAGACTCGGTATCGATGTTTGCCCAAAGGTTGTAGTGCTTGTTCCACAATGTGTTGGCGGGATTGAGGCGCTCAAAATTATCGACCAAGTGTGCGCCATCAAAACGATCAGCCCCCAGGTCAGCCGTCAACGCCGCCAACCAGGCGCCGCCCAGCGTGGCACCGGCATAACGCATCGGATTGAGCTTGGAACTGCCCGCCCAATACGACAACGGTGCGCCGACAACCATGAGTGGGCCGAACAGCTCTGGTCGCAGGGCATTCAGCGCCATCATCGCCCAGCCGGCCTGACAGTTGCCGATGACCACCGGCTTGGCCAGACTTTGCGGGTGACGCTTGATGATTTCTTCGATGAAGCTTGCCTCGGCAAGCATCACTTTTAACAGCGTTTGATTTTCCTCCGGCTGCGGACGAAAAGTGATGAAGTAAACCGTGTGGCCCGCGCGCATCGCCATACCAACTTCAGAATCAAATTTGAAGCCACCGATGCCTGGCCCGTGGCCGGCACGAGGATCAACCACAACTAGCGGACGCGCCTGAAAATTCACAGGCATGCTGGCAGGTGGTAGCAGTTTAAGCAGGGCGTAGTTGCAAGGTTCGGCCAAATCGTGACCATCCAGCACCAACTCATGGTCAAACTTCAGCAATGGCGGCGTGCCCTCATCGAGGTGTTGCAGGTAGCCATTGCCGCGATCAAGCATGGTGTCTAGAAACAGCGCAGTGCGTTGTGTCGCATCGGTGAGATAGCTGCCGATGTTACCGCCGGGTTCACCCATGGTGGGCGAGGATGAGGTGGATAAATCGTTCCCTGGTCGTCGACTCGATTTGTCAGGCGTTGCCACAGATGGACTCCTTAAAGAAATGCGTCGCAAGACCGATATAGCGTTGAGCAGTTTCTGCGACGGCGCAAATCGCAGTTCTGCACATATATCGACAAGAACGCCAGAAAATACAGGGGACGCAAAGATGGAACTCCACAGCCTGCTTGACCAGCCCAATAAACTGCCGACTATTCCGAAAGTCGCTCAACAGTTGATCGAGAGCTTTAGCGCCGACGATATCTCCATCGACGAGATAGCGCGCCAGCTTACCGCCGACCCGGTGCTGAGTGCTAAATTACTCAGGCTTGCAAACTCTGCGTATTTTCATGTCTCACGGACCATCGCGTCTGTCGATGACGCCTTGAAGATGCTCGGGTTTGTGATGGTGCGCAATTTGGTTATTGGCAACGGTATCGTGTCGGCATATCGCGGCACGCCAGGTATGAACCTCACCCAGTTCTGGCGCTATAACCTCTATACCGCCTGCGCATCCCGCTGGCTGGCTGGATCAGCCGATGCGAACACAGACGAGGCGTTTACGGTCGGCCTGATGCACGGCATTGGACAATTGCAAATGCATGTCGTCATGCCGAAGGCGATGGCACCCCTGGACAAGAAGTTGAATGTACTTGACGCCGGCCGCGCCGAATTTGAAAAGAGCGTGTTCGGCTACCACTACGGCGATGTCGCAGCCGAGCTTGCGACAATATGGAAATTACCGCAGCCCATCATTTTGGCGCTTAGGCATAGCCCCCAGCCATTGGCTACCGTGGAGTTCTGCGAATCCGCGGCTTGGGTACACCTGGGTGCATGGCGGGCGCGCACCGAGGTTCTCGCCATGAACGACGAGGACCTGGTCGCCAGCTATCCCGCTGCGGTCGGGAAACGGTTAGGCATTCCAGCGGCTTGGATGCCTGCACTGGCCTCGCAATCTCCGGGCTTGAAGTCAGCCCTCATGCCGCGAATGAATGAGTTAGCTGAGGGGCTTGATGCCATGCTAGTTTGAGGCAGGTAATGTGACGCTGGCTCGCCGCCAATGTCATTTCCCAAAAGTAGTCGCATCTTGTCACGTCATGAACCCAAGGTTGGCCGTCGGAAAGCGAGACAGATTCGGGAACACGGCGTTCAGATCAGCACCTGTCACCCCAAACCAATTCGCCATCGTCGCCGCGTATTGATCCACCGACGTGGTGGGAATCCAGGTGCCTTTGCCGATGTCATCTGGCCCATCGACGATGTGGCTAGGGAAGGTGCCGTACATGGCATTGCCTTTCACTGCACCGCCGACGACAACGTGGTGGCTGCCCCAGGCATGATCGGAACCTTTGCCGTTGGTGACAAAATTGCGATTGAAATCGCTTGCCGTAAATGTCGTCACGTTCTCCGACATATTGATTTCTGCTGTTGCGTTGTAAAGCGCACTCATCGCACCGGAGACTTCACCGAGCAGTTCGCTCTGCCGCTGTGGTTGATCTTCACCATGCGTATCGAAGCCGCCGATAGCCGCAAAAAACACCTGCCGCTTGGCACCGAAGGCGCTGCGCGCGACGATCAGGCGCGCGATCATGCGCATCGCCTGACCAATGCCGGTGTTGGGAAACACGGTTGTGAACGGGGACGCCGCATTGAGTGCTGCCGATATTTGTTTTTGATTGGTGATGGCACCGGAAAGAATATCCAGCCACACGCCGTCCATGATATTCACACGTGCGGCAGACTGGCCGAGGAGTTTCTGGATGCCGGTCGAGAGCGGCTGGGTCTCGGTGCTGTTTTCGTAAAAATCGAGTCCGAATTGCCCAGATGGCGATACCGGGAATGAGCGAATCGTGTCGCCGGAAAGGAAGGTCGAATTTCCCGCTACAGACATGCAGGTGGTGAGGCTTCCTGATTGATTTAGCGCAGCGACGCGGTCACCCAATCGTCCACCCCAGCCCGAGCGCACCGAGCTATCGGCCATGGCGGTATTCCACAAAAACTGCTGATCACTGTGTGAAAAAAGATTGGTTGGGCGTTGCACGTTACCGGCGTTGTACTGTGCCTTCGTGATCGGCTGGGCGAGTGTGCCGACGTTGGCCACCACGGCCGCTTTACCGGCGTTAAATATCGTCTGCATGCCCGTCATCGCGGGATGAAAGCCAAATTCGCGCCCCTGTACGTTGGTCGGTTTTACGGACAGCAATTGATCGCGCCCGATGGCAAGTCGCCCGCGTGGCCCAGCGTAACGGGCATGGTCGGCGGGATCGCGCGGCACGATCAGGTTGTTGCCGTCATTGCCGCCGAACATGAATACGCAGACCAGTGCGCGGTAATCATCGCCTGCCGCAAGGTTGACGATTTCATTCAGGCGCGCGTGTGCGTTGTGCGCGGCGAATGGCACTACCGCTGGAATCATCAGGCCGGATGCGGCTTGCATAAAACGGCGACGCGGGATGGAACATGTTGGTGATTGATTGTTTTTCATCATTGCCCCCGGTTATTTCTGGATCACAAAATCGGACGACAGCGCGAACAGCGTCATCGCTGTTCTCAGCCGCAAGGCCCGATCTGAGTCGCGATTGTTGAATGGCACGGCTGTGACGGCATCGATAATGATTTGCCGGGTCGGTGCGGATAAGTCGCCGTAGGTAAACAGACTTGAAAGGTGATCAACCAATTGCACCGGGTTGTTGGCAAAACTCTTTGCAGTCACTAGATCTAGTTTTAGTCGCGAATCGCCGTTGCCGTAACCTTCTCTTTTAACGAGGTCATAAAAGAAATTTGCGGTGCCTACAGTCTGGATCTCGTTGGTGATCTGGAATTCTGGCCCCACCATTCCCGCTTGTGCAAGGCGACCAGGCCGGGTATAAAACGGCGAGAAGAAATTGAACACTGATGGTGATAACAGCGGGCTCTGACCGAGTGCATCGTCGGCGCTGTCGAGATAATGAATGTTGTTGCGACTATTGACGGAGGTGGCATTGAAGGCACGCAGGATATTGGCGAAGCGGATTACGGGTTCGCGCTGCTTGCCGAATTTTGCGTCGGCACTGAGGGACATCGACCGCGCATCAGTATCGGTTAACACCGCTTTGATCACAGCGGCAAGATCGCCGCGCACGCCGCGACCGTTGTTATCAAACACGGCGGCAATTCGCGCCACGTACGCAGGCGAAGGATTGGACGTGACGAAGCGCTGAATCAACTGGCGTCCGACAAACGGGCCGACATTGGGATGATTAAAAATATTGTCGAGCGCGTCTTTCATGTCCTTCTCGGGCGTTTGCCCGGCGGGCAGAGTCACGCCATTGAGCAGTTTCTTGGTGCCGGTCTCGTGCTTGGAGGCGAACGCGATCATGGCGCCCGTCCAGCTTTCTTCCGGGCGGTCGAATTTTTTCGGGTCGGCTGGATTGTTGCCCGCAAACGTCCAGCCGGTAAATGCACGCGCAAATCCCTTCACCACGCTCTCGTCGTAGGTCGGTATCGGCACACCAGCTCCATCGAGCTTGCGCGAGCCATCAGGGTTCAGCATGGCAAGGCCGACAGAAAATAATTGCAACACTTCGCGCGCATAATTTTCATTCGGGAATTTGTTGTTGGGGGCATCCTCTTTTTCGCTGCCAAGCATATTCAGGTAGTAGCCCATCGTCGGATGCAATGTGACGGCACCAAGCAGATCGCGATAATTGCCGAACGCATATTGGTTCAACGTATCCATATAGGAAGACATCGCATCGGCTTCAAGGTCTGGCGCGATATTGGACACCACCATCAATTCGGAAAGCGCAAACGCCATGCGCGCGCGCAATTCGTCAGTGCCGAACAGCCACTGCTGCCAGATCGCTTCGTATGAATCCTCCTCGGCGTAGTAACTCTTGCCCATTGAATCCACGCGGCGCGCTTTCGCGGCATTGATGTAGTCCATGTGCAACGCAGCGGGTCTGGTGAACTGCTCATCGATCCACGCAGAGATACCGATGGCCTTCACTCGCGCCACACTCGCGGCCTTCGGGCCGAAAGTTGCCTGCGTGAGGAAGCGCGTGGCCTCGGTATGCGCAGCATCGGCCACGGCTGGAGGTGCTACGGTGCTCACGGTGAAATCAGTGGTCGATGTTGCCGTGCCCGCTGGATTGGTGACGCTGATCTTGCCGGTGCTGGCGGTAGTGGGAATAGTCGCTTGCAACGATGTTGCCGTGATCGCACTGACAGCCGCACTGGTGACGTCATTGAACCTGACGCTGGTGGTGCCCACAAGATTGGTGCCGGTAATGGTCACGCCGCCACCTGCCACGCCGGTCTGCGGTGTGAAGCTCGTAATCGTTGGCGTCGCCGGGACAGGAGTGGCGGTGACGGTAAAGTCGGCGGTGGATGTTGTGGTGCCACCGGTTGTGGTGACGCTGATCTTGCCACTGGTCGCACCAGCCGGCACTTTCGCCTGCAAGGTGCTCGATGAAGACTTTGTGACGCTGGCAGACGCAATGCCGTTGAAACGCACCGTGGTGCTGTCGGCAAAATTGCTGCCGCTAATCTGGATCACACTATCGACCGCGCCACTTGCTGGCGAAAAGGTGGTGACGGTTGGCATGCCAAGCGGCACCGTCGGCATCGTCCGCGAACCCATCGTCGTTGTGGTGCCGACACCAGTGGCGCTGCTGTCTGTTGCAGGCATGACGTAGCCGACGATTTCTACATCGCGCCAACCAAACGTATCGACCAGGAAATTTTTACCTGGTGCTTTTGTTGTGTAAAGATTTAGCTTGAAAGATTCATGGGTTGAACGGTAGAGCGCAACGGTGCTCGCCGTTTTTTGCTTCGCGACATAGCCTAATGTTCCCTCCAGCCGCCAACCCTGCGCCCGTAAATTCGCTACTTCACTCGTATTGGCGGTGAGCGTCACCCGGCCTTGCGGCGCTAATGTGAGCCGTTGCAATGCGACCGCAGTCTGTCCTTCGATCGCGGCGGCGCTTGTCTGCACCCTGAACTTCACGCCGTCGTCGCGTTCACCGGCTGCCGTTGCCGCGGCGAGCGCGTAGTTATAGGACCCGGTGGCTGGCGTGTAAATAAGATGGACGCCCACCCAATTGGACGTCTGCGCGATTGCAGTCACTGACGTCATCAGCCAGAACAGGATCAAGTTCGCGAATCCGCATCGGACAAGCATGCGAGAAAAGTGAGAAGTGGATTGAGCCATGGTGCTCCCTTTTAAGAATGCGTGTTTTTGGATTTATGCGGGCATCAGTACCGCTCATTGCACTTGTCGTGCCAAATGTTAAGTAATTGAATTAAAAGGGATTGTGTAAATCTCAGGCAAAAACACCCGTAGCTGTTGCCCGACGCTTTTAGCGATGTTTTCTTAA
>JANOQY010000394.1:0-5656 GCA_031414995.1 Betaproteobacteria bacterium | reverse complement strand
CCCGCTGCATTTGCACGCTGTCCAGCCACCGGTCAAATTTGTAGCCGATGCCCTTGAATAGGGCGACATGCTCAAAGCCACAGGCCTCGTGCAATTTTATGGACCCGAGGTTGGCACTGTCGCCGATGACGGCGAGCATCTGCCGATAGCCAAGTCGAGCGCACTCATCAATGAGCGTCATCAGCAATTTTTTACCAATGCCGCGCCCTTTCATTTCATCGAGCACATACACCGAATCTTCAACGACAAAGCGGTAGCCGATGCGCGCGCGGAAGGCGCTGGCATAGCTGTAGCCGACGATGCGGCCATCGATCTCGGCGGCGAAATAGGGGAAACCCTTGGCGAGCACCTCTGCGCGGCGGCGTGCGAATTCGTCAATGCTCGGTGCTTCGTATTCCCACGACGCCGTTTCGGTGGCAACACTGGCCGCGTAGATGGCAGACATGGCTGGCACATCTTCATCGCGCGATGGTCGGATGATGAGATTCATATGAGTTGCGTAGGCATATCGATGCGACGGTCAAGCAAACACAATGCCACGCTGACCGCAGGAGTCCTTACTTTCCCAGCACTTGCACTTCAATCCCCGACGCTTGCGCCCCGGAACGATAAACCCGTTGCGTAGCCTTTTTGAAGTCTTCCGCTGTCGCTTCCGGAATGCGCACGAACGTCTGCGGATTCAGATCAACCAAGGGAAACCAGGAGCTTTGCACTTGCACCATGATGCGATGCCCGCGACGAAAAGTATGGTTGATATCGGGCATGCCGAAATTGAGTGCTTCGACCTTTCCCGGTACGAAAGGCACGGGAGTTTCAAAGCTGTTGCGAAATTTTCCGCGCATCGGCTCACCGCGAATCAATTGCTGGTACCCCGCCATTTGAAATTTCGGTACCGTCACATCTTTTCTCTTTGCGGGCGGCGGCTCGGTTCCCGGCGCATCAGGATACTCGTTGGGATAGACATCGATCAGCTTCACAACAAAATCAGAATCAGTGCCTGTGGTGGAAACAAACAGGCGCGGCGACAAAGGGCCGAGCACAGTGATGTCTTCGTCCAGCACGTCGGTTTGATACACCAGCACGTCGGTCCGCGTAGACGCAAAGCGTTGGTCGCCGACCACATATTCCTGCGGGACTTGCGTACTGATGGCATCAGTAAACGGCACCGGCTTGGCGGGATCGCTGATGTACTCATCAAAACCAGTCGCTGCTGCAGGCTTGCTCCAAGCCAGTTTGCCGCCAACTTGAAAATATAGCGTGCGCTTTTGCGCTTCTTTCGGTGGCCAACTTGGGTATTCGCGCCAGACATTGGTGCCAGTTTCAAATGCGTAGGCTTCCGGTAATTTTTTCTCGGCTTTATCCTTCTCTGCACCTTTCTCTGCGCCCTTATCCGCACTTTTATCTCTAAGAAATTTCTCGAAGAACGGGAAGAGAATATTTTTCCGATAGTAGTCGGCTGTCTTGGCAGCAAAACTGACGCGGCCAAGCTGAGCACCCTCAAAGCCAACCCAACCACCATGCGACCACGGCCCCATCACGATGGCATTGAACGTCCCAGGATTGTTTTGTTTGATGCTGCGGTAGGTCGTTAGTGGTCCTTGTGGATCTTCGGCGTCGTACCAGCCGCCGACCGTCAGCACGGCGGCCTTGATGTTTTTCAGGTGTGCGGCAATGTTGCGTGATTTCCAGAATTCGCTATAAGTGTCGCGCTTGGCTTGGTCGCCGAATAGCGAACCCTTTTGTTTTTCCAGCGTGGCGATAATGTTTGAAAGCGTGCCCAATTTCAGGAAATACTCGTAGCCATTGGCAGTGCCATATTCATAGGGCACGAAAGTCTTTGGTGGTAATGAGGGCGAATCCTGCTGTTTGAAAAACGTGTAAAAACCATAGTTTGCCGCCAGCATGAACGCGCCGTTATGGTAACTGTCGTCGTTCATGTAAAGGTCAGTGACAGGTGCCTGCGGTGATGCAGCTTTGATCGCGGGATGGCCGTCTATGATGCTGGCAGATACAAAAAACCCAGGGTAGGAAATCCCCCAGATGCCGACCTTGCCGTTGTTGTTTGGGACATTTTTCAGCAACCAATCAACGGTGTCGAACATGTCGGTACTTTCATCGACATCGTTGGCTTTTTTGACTGGTTTGTGCGGCGCCATTTCCACGAAAACGCCTTCGGACTGATAGCGACCGCGCACATCCTGCATGACATAAATGTAACCGGCCTTGTCGAACTCCTCAGCAGGCCCCAACTGCTTCGGGTACTGATCAACACCGTAGGGCGCAACGTCGTACGGCGTGCGCTGCATCAGGAACGGAAATGGTTTCGACTGGTCTTTCGGCACGTAGACTGCGGTGAACAATTTCTTGCCGTCACGCATCGGGATGCGATATTCGTATTTTGTGTAGTGTTCTTTGATGCTGTACTCAGGCGGCGCACCGGATGCTGGTTGTTGTGCATGGGCCAATGTGATCGCGGCGGCGGCAATAAAAAAGCCGGCCGCAAATGGTCGAAAATTCATTTGATTACTCTCTTAAATTGAATGCGACTTACCGCAATTTAACTTCGCCCAAATCCCAGAAAATTCCTGCCATGATCCCCAGCCCTTCACGCGCAATCGAGCCGAGCATATGTTCATTCGGCGCGTGCTGAGAGCAGGCGGAATAAGAATGCGGAATCCAGATCGTCGGCAGTCCAAGCGTATCGGCGAAAACTTCGTTCGGCAGTGAACCCCCGAGATTCGGCAAGATCGCAGGTTTGTTGCCAGTGGTGCGCTCAATACTTGCGACCGCCCATCGCACCCATTTGGAGTCTGGGTCGAGGCGTGTGGCGTGCATCGGCTCCTCGCGCGCAGGTGCAGCCGCGACCTGCGGGTAGCCTTCGCGAACCATGTGCCGCTGCAATGCAGGGACCACATCATCGGGGTCGATGCCAACAACAAACCGCAACTGGCAGCGTGCCCAAGCCTTGCCGGCAATCGCGTTCACCGGAAAATCAGGGTTGCCAACCTTCATCGCCAGCACCGAAAAACTTGACCAGCCGAACACACGCTCAGCGGGGGTAAGCCGCGGCTCGCCCCAATCAAGATCAATCTCGGGTGCATCGTCGCCACCGCCAGGCGCACAATCGGCCAAGGCTTTTTTTACGGAGTCAGCGATCGGCGCAGGCCGCCATTCGGGCACGCGAATGGCCCCGTTGCGATCAGTGATGGTGGCGATCGCGTGTGCAAGCACAATACCGGGGTCGGCAATCAATCCGCCCCAGTTGCCGGAGTGATGCGCGCCAGCCCTGAAATCGATGCTGATGTCGAAATTCATCACGCCACGGGAGCCCAGAAAAATAGTTGGTCGTTCTGGGGCAACACGCGGCCCATCTGATGCGATGAAAACATCGGCGTGCAATTCATCCCGATGTGCGGCGCAAAAATCGTTTAGTCCGGGAGAACCAGTTTCCTCGCCGGTTTCAATCAGCAGCTTAACGTTGAAACCGAGCTTGCCCTTCGCGTTGATCACACTTTTCAGTGCACCAATGTTGATCGTATGCTGGCCTTTGTTATCCGCCGTCCCGCGACCAAAGAGTTTTTCGCCTTCTTCGATCAGCTTCCACGGCGCTAATCCGGCACGCCACTGCGCATCGAGCCCGCGAATCACATCGCCATGGCCGTACGACATTACCGTCGGCAGATCCGCGTCCTCCATCCGTGTCGCAATCAGGAACGGGCCACCTTTTTTGGGATTTTCGTAAATCCTGCAGGTGAAACCCAGCTTCTCCAGTGACGGCGTGAGTTCGTTTGCCAAATAGGCATTGAGTTCAGGCGCGCGGTCAGGATTTTGACTTTCGGTGGGAATCGCCACGCGCCGCGCGAGATCGGCGTGGAAGGATTTGCTGTCGTAGTAGGCAAATGCTTCAGCAATGCTCGCGGCACGGCTCATAGGCTATTTTTTCGCTGCGTCATGCCGGTTAAACAGCTTCCGCCAAAGTTGTACTAAAAGATAAGAGGCAATCAGCAGTACTGGCAGCATCACGCCGATTCTTATCCAAGCGGACGGGCTGTCAAACATCAGCTCCATCACGCTTGCAGACAACAACGCAGCAGCAGACAAGCCGATCAGCATGGTGAGCAAAATGGCAAGAGCCCATTGCGCCAAGGTTACTTTGCCTTCAGCGTCGACCGCGTTCGGCGGGACATTATCTTCCGTCGGTACATTCGGTTCGGTCATGGTGATCTCCGATAAATTCTAATTTGATCATTGCTCAAACAACCTGTCCGCCGGACGTTCTTCGTGCGCCTTCAGCGGGTAAAGCAACGTAATAATATTGGCACAATACATCAACCAGCAACAATCATTCGAGATAGCGTAAAAATTTCTGCGCGATCCAATAGTGTCAGGCTGCGGTTAGCCGACCAAAGCCGGCCTCAAGATCGCGAATCAGGTCATCGGTGTCTTCCAATCCAACGTGATAGCGCACCAAGGGGCCGCCTTGCCACGGCTGCACGGTGCGGGCATTGTCGATATTGGCCGGGGCCACCAAGCTCTCAAAGCCGCCCCAGGAATAACCGAGACCGAAATGTGTGTAGTGGTCAAGCATGGCGGCCAATTGCGCGCGCGAACAGGGCTTCAGTTCAACACTAAACAAGCCGCTGGCACCAGTGAAATCGCGTTTCCAGAGTGCGTAACCGGGGTCGTCAGGCAATGCAGGATAGAGCACGCGCTGTACTTCGGGCCGCGAAGCCAGCCACTTTGTGATCGCCAATGCGGATGCTTCATGTTGTTTCATCCGCACGCCGAGCGTACGCAAGCCGCGGAGCGTTAAAAAACAATCGTCCGGTGAGGCGCGCTGACCAAGATTAAGTGCTGCATGTTTCAACATTGGCCAAGTGGCTTTGGATGCAATCACCAGCCCGAGCAGCACATCGGAATGTCCTGCGTAGTATTTTGTTGCCGGCTGCACCACCATGTCCACGCCATGCGCGAATGCATTGAAAAAATAACCCGTGGCCCACGCGTTATCCATAATGACGAGCGCGCCGTGCGCATGTGCCACGTTGCAAAGTACTGGAATATCCTGGATTTCGAACGTATGCGAACCCGGGCTTTCGGTATAGACGACCGTTGTGTTCGGCTTCATCAAGGCCGCGATCCCGGCACCGATCAATGGATCGTAGAACTCAATAACAACATTAAAGCGCGCAAGAAAATTTTCAGCGAAATGTCGGCCTGGCGCGTACGCGCTGTCTGACATGAGAACGTGGTCGCCCGCCTTCACGCATGCCAGCAACGCACCCGCGACTGCGGCAAGGCCACTCGGAAATGTCGCCGCGCGATAGCCCCCTTCAAGTTCCGCAGCGGCATTAGAGAGTGCCACCTCCTGCGGCATATTGAACACGCCGTACGTTGGCACCTGGTCGTCTGCATCCCATGCCGCCTGCGTCGCGCGCAGCTCGGCGAGTGAATCAAACAACACTGTGGATGCGCGATGCACCGGTACGTTCACGGTATTTGGTGTGTGGCCGACTTCGCGACCGAGTTGGACGAGTTTGGTGTTATTTTTCATTTTCTAATTTGCTTTACTGAAATTTGTGTACCGCTGCCGGACGTGGGCGACAGCAAGTTAGGTTACGTGCGATGCTGGTTAAGCAAATTGCTTCTCCATCTC
>JANOQY010000393.1:0-21713 GCA_031414995.1 Betaproteobacteria bacterium | reverse complement strand
GTCCGCCGCATCGTTTCAATCGCCTGATCCAAACTAACCATGTGCGAACCGTCCCCCAACATCGCGAGCGAGCACGCATTGATCGCCTTCACCGCGCCCATCGCGTTGCGTTCAATACACGGAATCTGCACCAAGCCGCCGATGGGGTCGCAGGTCATGCCGAGGTGATGTTCAAGTGCGATCTCGGCGGCGTTTTCGATTTGTTCGTTGGAAGCACCCAGTGCTGCTGCTAGCCCTGCTGCTGCCATCGCCGCTGCAGAGCCGACCTCGCCCTGGCAGCCGACCTCGGCACCGGAGATCGAGGCATTGCGTTTGCACAATGCGCCCACCGCGGTCGCAGCGAGGAAGAAACGCTCAATTGCGGCTTCATCGGCATCGCGAAAATCATTGAGGTAACGCAGCACAGCAGGCACCACGCCGGCAGCACCATTGGTCGGTGCCGTCACCACACGGCCACCCGCAGCATTTTCTTCGTTCACCGCAATCGCGAAGACGCTGACCCAGTTCATCGCACCTTCGCTGACGTGTGCATCGGTCTTGTTGAGACGCTCGGCGATGGCCTTGGCGCGGCGGTTGACCTTCAGCCCGCCTGGCAGCATACCGTCTGTTGTCATACCTCGGTCCATGCACTCAAACATCACCATCTTCAGCCGCGCCATGAATTCACGCGTCGCTGCTTCGCCGTGCAGGGCGATTTCGTTTTCCATCAGCATTTCATGCAGCGGTTTATTCGCTACTTTGGCGAGCTCCAGCAATTCGGCCATGGTTTCGAAGTGATAGGGCACTTGCTGTTCCACGCCGCGCGGACTACCAACGAACGCTTCGTCGGTATCGACCACAAAGCCGCCACCGATGGAATACATCTCGCGTTCAGCAATCAGCTTGCCATCGACATCGAACGCGGCGTAACGCATGCCGTTGGAGTGCACCGGCAACAGATCGACACGATTGAAAATCAGTTCGCGGTCGGGATCGAAGTGAACGCGCGTTTTGCCGAGCAGGGAAATCTCGCGGGCCGCGCGAATGGCGTGTACGCGCTGCGGGACTGTTGACGTATCGACGTGATCGGGCAATTCGCCTTCCAGCCCCAGCATGATCGCCATATCGGTGCCGTGACCGTGGCCGGTGTGTGCGAGCGAGCCGTAGAGCTCGACTTCGACGCGTTTGATTCGTGCGAAGTCGGCCTCTGGCAGCTCGACCAAAAAACGCCGCGCCGCGCGCATCGGGCCGACCGTGTGCGAGCTGGATGGACCGATGCCGATTTTGAACATATCGAACAGGCTGATGTACATGATGATCCCGTGTGAAAGTGCGGGTAGCTTGCCACAAAGCGCGATGGCTGCTTTGATCCACTAGGTGAAAGCAAAAACACTAGCATAGGCGGGCATTTCAGGCCGAAATGCCGCCAGAAGCCTCACCAGTGCTAGGGTATCGGTATTTTAAACGGTTCCATCGATACGATTTCTGCATACTGCGCTAAGCTATCAATATGAAACAGACGAAATTCCTGCTCACATTTATTTTGTTCGCGGCGATGCTGGCTGGCTGCGGCAAAGGCCCGCAAGTGGCCACACTTGGCCCCAGCGACGTCGTACTCGCCTTCGGTGACAGTCTCACTTTCGGCACCGGTGCGTCACCCGCAGAATCGTACCCCGCTCAATTGCAAACATTGATCAATCGTAAGGTGGTTAATGCCGGCGTGCCCGGAGAGGTAAGTGCCGATGGTCTAGCGCGGTTGCCAGCCGCCCTGGAGGAAGCGCAACCGAAGCTGCTGCTGCTTTGTCACGGCGGCAATGATTTCCTGAGGAAACAGAGTGAAACGGGAGCTGCAGCCAACGTGCGCGCGATGATCAAGTTGGCAAAGGACAAAGGCATCAACGTTATTTTGATCGCGACACCGAAGCCCGGTTTGTCCATATCGCCGCCTGATTTCTACGCAGAGATCGCGAAGGAGTTTGCAATTCCGTTTAACGACGATGCGTTGAAAACCATTCTGCGCAACAATGAACTGAAATCGGACCTGATACATCCGAATGCGAAAGGTTATGCGCAAATCGCCGACGCGCTTGCGAAATTGCTGAAAAAGGCGGGCGCTGTTTAATCGGCGGTTTGTTATGCAGGGCCAGCCAGCCAATAAAAACCCCCGCCAACTTGCGCAGGCGGGGGTTTGTTTTCAGCAGCGAGGTGCGAAAGGCATTCCGCTTCTGAGAGCGGTTTGGGAAATCTATTTAAACGAATACGCCAAGGATGCGTAATACGAACGACCGCGCGGATCGGTGTAGTTAGGATCGTAGCCGGCGAGGAAACTGTAGATCTGGTTCGAACGTGGCGGCTCGGCATCGAGGATATTTTTCATGCCAGCGCGCAGCGTGAAATTTTTGAACCCACGATACGCGGTGGAAATATCCAGCAACTTGTAATCTTCCACACGACGAACCGAACCGTCCGGGTTCAGGTTCTGGTCGCGATAGCCAAGATAGAAAGTCTGCTGCAGTGTGGCGCTGAAAGGCCCAAAGTCGTAGTTGAACGAGGCGGTATGACGCCAGCGTTGCACCACCTGGTCGTTCGCAAAGCGGCCCACACCATCCACATAAGGGCGCCCCGGGCCATCTTGCACTTTGTACTCCATCACATAGGTGCCGTTGAGGCCGAAGCCGAATTTGCCGAACTCAGTCGCAGGCAGGCGCACATCGAAACCAAGATCGAGACCGCTGGTTTTGAGTGTGCCAAGGTTACGCAGGCGCGAATCGATTTGCGTGATACGACCGGGGATGCCGGGCAAAGTCGCGTCAGCGGCGGCACGGGTGATAAACGGCGCGTAAAAGACGGGATCGGAAAAATACACGCCCTCCGGTGAGGCAATGGTTTCAGTCTTTTCGATGTTCCAATAGTCAAGCGACGTCGAAATTATTCGGCCCGGCTCGAACACAAAGCCAATGGAATATTGCTTGGATTCCTCCGGTTTCAGATTTTTCGAACCGCCGCGCAGTTTGTCCGGTTGCAGGCCGCAGTAGTCGGGGTTGGTTGTATTGTTGATATTGCCAACGCGAATGCAACCCAGCGGATCGTTGTAGATACCGTTGGTCTGGCCGATGCGCGTAGGTGAGTACAAGTCCGCGAGCGAGGGCGCGCGAAAACCTGTGCCGTATGAAGAGCGCACCAGCAGCTCTTTCGTTGGTGTCCAGCGGATGCCGACTTTCGGATTGGTGGTTGAACCGACGTCGTTGTAGCGGTCATGACGCACCGCCAACTGCACTTCGATGGTCCGCGTAAATGGCAATACCAATTCGGCAAAGCCCGCGTTCACGGTTCGATTCCCGCTGAATGCTTCGGCCGTGCCTTCACCGCGAATCTGACCTGTGGCCAACAGCGTTGACGGCGTGAATCCTGTCGTTTCGCGACGCGATTCAAGCCCGAGCGCTAATGCCGCGTCGCCGCCAGCCATATTGAATACTGCGCGTGAACCGCGCAGGTCAAACGATTTGGTGGTGCCTTTGGATGCGCGCGCGTTGTCGCTGATTTTGGTTGCGTCAATGAGCGCCTGGCCCGCTGCATCCTGCGGGCCGAACGGATTGATGTTGCCCGTGGCGAACGCGGCATTGAATGGCGTATTGAGCACGTAACCGTTGACGTAGCGGTCGTTGACCTCGCTGGTGCTGTAGTTGAACGCGGTATCGTAATCCCAACCCGCAAACAGACCTTTTGCCCCAACCAGAACACGCTCGGAAGTGGCTTCGACATCGTTGGTGCGGCCACCGGCGTCAGACAAACGCCAGTTGAGACGCAATGCACCCGTGGTGCCCGCCAACGTTGCTGTTGCGGTCGGATAGAAACGACCATTGGCGGGATAGTTGAGGTTGGTTACCGTGAGCGGGCTGATGCGATAGTTGGTCTCGGTCTCGGTGTGCGTAATCTCGGCAAATAGCGTGTGGTCATTGGAAAGTGCATATTGCGCACGCGCCAATGCTGACTTGCGGGTTGATGCCGGGAAGATTTCGGTGTCTTGCATGTAATCGTAGAAACAAGCGCGGGCACCAACGAAACTATTCGGTGAAAAAATTGTGGCTGGCGGGTTGCAAGCGGGCACGCTCGGGTTGAAACGTGAACCTGTCGGGCTGCCGGAAGCATTCAAACGCCGGAAGTTGGCTGGATTAGTGTTGCTGGAGCCTACGTCGAGATTGATCTCGGGAATAAAGCTGCCTCCAAGACCCGGGCGCTGCGTTGATCGCAGCGTTTTGCTGTCCTGAAAATCGAGCACGCCAAAGATATTGAACTTGTCCTTGTTGAGGTCACCAACGCCACCTGAAACCGTGAATATTTTCTTGCCTGCGCCACCATCGCCGGTGTCACTCGCATAGGCGGAGAGATCGACGCCCTGATAGTCACGACGGGTGATGAAGTTGATCACACCCGAGATCGCATCGGTGCCGTAAATCGCTGATGCGCCGTCTTTGAGCACTTCAACGCGCTCGATCGCGGCCGTGGGAATGGAATTGAGATCCACGCCTGACGCACCACCGGGGGATGCGAAATTGGCCATGCGGCGACCGTTGAGCAAAATAAGCGTGGACGATACGCCAATGCCGCGCAAATTGGCACCGGAAAATCCACGTTGCCCGGCGATATCAGAAAAACTGGCACCATCGGTGAGTGCGGCTGAATTGGCAGAGATTTTTGTCAGCAATTCGGCCGCATTTGTCGAGCCGCCACGAATGATGTCCTCGCGGGTGATGACTTGTACCGGCAACGCGGTTTCACCTTCGATGCGTTTGATGGATGACCCGGTAATCTCGATTTTTTCCACTTTCTGTGCAGCAGGTGGCGACTCGGTCGCTTGTGTTTGCGTTTGAGCGTGCGCACCAACTGTCGTCAACGCAAGAAGTGCCGCCGCGACGGCTAGTGCGCAAGGTGAAGCAGGCGAGACAGGTGTAAAAGGTGACGGCGCAAGCGGCAACGACGCGACTCCCGATGGGCTTTGCTTAATCTGGTTCATTCTGACGGCACTCCCTGAATTGACTACGAAGGCGTTGCGAAACAACGCCCGGTTAATGACGGAAAGGACGATTTCGATAGCGGGATCAAACTTGTTTGGTATTGTCACTGGATCGCAGTGTACGGAGTCATCACGCAAACAAAAGGGGGGCAAGGCGATTCGGTCGCAACGTTACAAATTCGCGTCGCAAAGGTGAAAACTAACTGTCGTAAAACGGACACAGCCGACTGCTGGACACCGATTTAGAGGAATCGCTCACATAGCGGAATCAAGCGATGGTTATGCGAATGCGACGGGTTGTTACAGTTTCGTTGCCGTGCCTTCAACCGCGACCACAGGCTATGGCACACTGCCATCACTGTCGCTGCTCTCGACCCATGGCGACCACAATTTTATGTGTATGCCTTCAACCAAAATGACTCGACAAAACCTGCTGATCAAGTTCGCCACCGCGCTACTCATGTGCCTCGCCGCGCAGCACGTGCTCGCACAGGGCATCGCCGTGCCAATCGGTGGCGCGCTGAAATACGACAATGACGAAGTATGGTCGCGACTGGTACAACTAGCAGGCGGCAAAGGCGCTCGTTACGCGGTGTTCGCGACTGCCTCCGGCGATCCCGAGAAAACAGCGGCATCGATCATCGCCGCCCTGACCAAACACGGTGCGATTGCCGAGCACATTCCAGTCTCCGCTAAATTGAAATCGCCAGACTATCGGGTCGCAGTGAATGATCCATTGCTGATTGCCAAGGTTAAATCAGGCACAGGCGTATTTTTTTCCGGCGGCGCGCAGGAGCGCATCACGGCGGCGCTAATGCTGCCCGATGGCAAACCCACGCCAATGCTCGATGCTATCTGGGAGGTCTTTAACAAAGGCGGCGTGGTGGCGGGCACCAGCGCGGGTGCAGCGATCATGAGCACGACTATGATTCGCGACGCACCGGACAAACTGGCAGTCCTGAAATTCGGTGCCCGCGAAGGACAGGAAATCAGTCGCGGCCTGGGCTTCGTCGGCCCCGATATTTTCGTGGACCAGCATTTTCTCAAGCGTGGCCGCTACGGGCGCATGCTGCCAGTCATGGTGCAAAAGAACTACAAACTTGGCCTGGGTGTGGAAGAAAATAGCGCAGCAATTGTCCGTGGCGATAACGTTGAGGTGCTCGGCGCAAAGGGCGTGTTGATCGCTGATCTAACCAGCGCCACGTCGGATGCTTCGCTGAGAGATTTCAACCTGCGCAACGCAAAATTGACTTATCTGGACACCGGCGACCGCTATAACTTCAAAACCCGTAGCACCACGCCGTCAACCGAAAAACTGAAGGGAAAGCGGCTTGACCCCAATGAAGCCGGTTACGCACCTTACTTCGACGCCGACGAGTTCTATCCCGATGTCCTTGGCAACTCGGTCATTCTCAATCTGATGACGAATTTAATCGACAACAAGCAAAAAGAAGTCATCGGGCTTGTCTTCAGTCCTCCGGGCACCAAAGATGCCAAGCCGGATCTGGGCTTTGAATTCCGCTTCCGTAAGGGCAGCGACAGCCTCGGCTACCTCTCAACAGGCGGAGGCGGCGCAGACTACACAGTGACCAATATTTATCTCGATATTCGCCCGGTACAAATGAGCAAACCTCTTTATCGGGTGCAACAACAACGCCGATCTGGGGCAAACTAGCAAAATGCAGTTATCCCCACCAGAATTTGAGAGATTGAGCACATGAAAAAAATACTGATATTTGCGCTGGCTACTTTGTTTTCCTTGCTGACAACTGCGTTACCTGTAGCCGCGCAAGCGGTAAAGAAAATCAAAATTGGCGTCGAAGGCGCATACCCGCCATTTAGCCAGATTGGCACGGATGGCAAGCTCAAAGGCTTTGATATCGACATCGCCAACGCACTCTGTGAGCAGATGAAAGCCCAGTGCACGCTTGTGCAACAGGAATTTGACGGCATGATTCCATCGCTTCAGGCAAAGAAAATAGACGCAGTGATTGCGTCGATGTCGATTACCGATGATCGAAGAAAGGTTGTTGAATTTTCCGACAAGTACTACCACACGCCCGCGCGCTTCGTCGCCAAGAAAGGTGCTGTATTGAATGCAACGGTGGCAGGCATGAAGGGCAAGCGTATCGGCGTGCAGCGCACCACCATTCACGATCGCTTCGCGACGGACACCTTCAAGGAGTCCGAAATTGTTCGCTACGCCAAACAGGATGATGTATTTCTCGATCTGACCTCCGGCCGACTCGACGCGGTACTGGTTGATCAGGTCGCCGCTTCGCAGGGTTTTCTGCCGCTGCCTGCAGGCAAGGACTTTGCGTTTTTTGGCCCGGTTTATATCGAACCCAAGTACTTCGGCTACGGAGCAGGTGTTGGGCTGCGTAAAGCCGATACTGCGCTTCGCGACGAATTTAACGCGGCCATCAAGGCAATTCGTGCAAACGGTACATACAAGAAAATCAATGACAAATATTTCAGCTTTGATATTTATGGCGGGTAATGTTGCCATTGGAATGCTGGATGTCCTACCGATGCTGTTAACCGATCAGCAAGTGACGCAAGGCTGAACCGCGATGTTGCACGGTTTCCTACCGAGTCTCATTGAAGGGGCGGGCACGACACTTTCGTTGGCGATCTGCTCGCTACTCATCGCAGTCGTGCTCGGCATGCTGGGCGCACAAATGAAGCTTTCAAACTCTGCCGTCCTCAAGTGCATCGCCACGATCTACACTACGGTCATCCGCGGTGTGCCGGATCTGGTGCTGATGTTGTTGATCTTTTACGGTGGCCAGCTCGCTGTTAACGAACTGGGAACTTATCTGGGTGCGAAAGAAGTCTTCGACATCAACCCCTTTATTGCGGGCGTGGCAACCATCGGTTTCATTTTTGGTGCTTATCTAACCGAAACCTTTCGCGGTGCCATCATGGCTATTCCACCGGGACAGCGTGAAGCTGGCATTGCCTTCGGGATGACGGGCACACAGGTTTTCCAGCGCATCACGCTCCCACAAATGGTGCGCTTCGCCTTGCCGGGTTTTACCAATAACTGGTTAGTACTGGTGAAATCGACTGCACTCGTGTCAGTCATTGGGCTGTCTGACATGATGAACCGGGCGAGCCTGGCCGCAGGCACCACCCGCGAACCATTCACGTTCTACATGTCAGTGGCAGCGCTTTATCTTGTCATCACCACAATATCGGTACTGCTGCTGAGAGCGCTGGAAAAACGCTACTCAATCGGTGTCAAGGTCGCGACGGTATGAGCTTCAAATGTTGAATGTCGATGTCATCACGTCCAGCCTGCCGTTGTATTTTGAAGGCACGCTGGTAACGCTTAAGTTGCTGATCGTTGCATTGTGCGTGGGGCTGGCTGCCGCGATTCCGCTAGCAGTCTTGCGCGCGTCAATGAATCCCTGGTTGTCGCGTCCGGTATGGCTATTCACTTATGTTTTTCGTGGCACGCCGTTGCTGGTGCAGCTTTTCCTCATCTATTACGGGCTGGCACAGTTTGCGTGGATGCGCGAAAGTGTGGTCTGGCCGATGTTCTCGTCTGCGTGGTTTTGCGCGATGCTGGCGTTTGCGATCAACACGTGTGCATATACCACCGAGATTATCGCCGGCGCCATCTCTGCCACCAATCATGGTGAAGTTGAAGCGGCAAGGGCGATGGGCATGTCGACCAGCACACTTTATCGGCGCATCCTGCTGCCATCGGCCTTGCGTCGTTCACTGCCAGCCTACAGTAACGAAGTCATCATGATGTTGCATGGCACCTCGCTGGCCAGCATCGTTACGCTGTTGGACATCACTGGTGCGGCGCGCGACGTCAACTCAAGGTTTTATCTGCCGTTCGAGGCATTCATCACCGCAGCAGCTTTTTATCTCACCCTGACGTTCATTCTGGTATCGCTGTTCCATCTTGCTGAAAAACGTTGGCTGGTACATCTTGCACCCCGAACCTGATTACTTATGAAAATAATAAAACATCCGTTGCTTTCCAGCTATGTCGGTACTGATCGCGAAATTGTCAGCTTTCACTACGGCGCTAAAAATTCCGGGCAAAAAATCTATATTCAGGCATCGCTGCATGCCGACGAGTTGCCAGGCATGCTGGTGGCACATCACTTGCGTCTTCGTTTTTCAGCGCTCGAAGCGGCGGGAAAAATTAATGGCGAAATCATTGTCGTGCCGGTCGCGAACCCGGTGGGACTTGCGCAAACGTTGTTACACAGTCAGATAGGTCGCTTTGAAATGGCGTCCGGCGAGAATTTCAACCGGCACTATCCCGCCATGTATCCGGCGATTGCCGACAGTATTGAATCAACGCTGGGTGTCGATGCTGACGCGAACACGAGCGTCGTGCGTCAAGCCATGCTTAATCATCTTGATACACTGACGCCGAAAACCGAGCTCGAAAGCATGCGTCGCGCACTGATGCGTTTGTCCTGCGATGCCGATGTGGTGCTGGATCTGCACTGCGATTCCGATGCGGTGTTGCACCTTTATACCGGCACGCCAATGTGGCCGCAGTGTGAGCCGTTGGCACGCTATATGGGCGCCTACGCGACCCTGCTTGCGACCGAGAGCGGCGACAATCCATTCGATGAAGCCTGTTCGCAGACGTGGTGGCAATTGGAGGAACACTTCAAGGATCGCTTCCCGATTTCGATGGCCTGTCTGTCGGTCACGGTGGAATTGCGTAGCCAGATTGATGTGAACAATGCGCTGGCGATAAAGGATGCGGAAAATATTATTGCTTTCCTCACGCATCGTGGCGTGATTACTGGCACTGCACCACCGCTTCCTGAACTCAACTACCCCGCCACGCCGCTCGCCGGATCGGAGGCACTCACGTCGCCCGTAAGTGGGGTGGTGGCGTTTCTTAAAAAACCAGGTGACTGGATTCAAGCGGGTGACGTGCTTGCTGAAATTATCAATCCCATCACTGCAGAAGTGAGCAAGCTGGTGAGCAACACCGATGGCGTGCTGTATGCGTTGGAAAATCGTTATTTCGCCACCGCCGGCATGCGGCTCGCCAAAGTTGCCGGGGCCAAAGCCTTCCGCACCGGCAAGCTGTTGAGCGCTTAAGACGACAGCATCATGCAGAAATTACTCGTTGAAGATCTACATAAGCGCTACGGCAGCAATGAAGTGCTGAAAGGTGTGTCGCTTGCTGCTGATGCCGGTGATGTGACGTGCATCATTGGTTCCAGCGGGTCGGGCAAAAGCACCTTGCTTCGCTGCATCAATCTCTTGGAGCAACCCAATCAGGGCCGCATCACGTTGAATGGTGAAGTGATGCAGCTGGTGCCCGACAAAAGCGGCACCTTGAAAGCGGCCGACCCGAAACAGCTTCAACGCTTGCGATCAAAGTTGGCGATGGTATTCCAGCACTTTAATCTGTGGTCGCATATGACCGCACTTGAGAACGTCATCGAAGCGCCGATTCATGTGCTCGGACAAAGCAAGGCTGAAGCTGTGGAGCGCGGTGAACAACTGCTTAATCGCGTTGGCGTCGCCCATCGCAAGCACATGTATCCGGCGCATATGTCAGGCGGCGAGCAGCAACGAGTGGCGATTGCGCGCGCGCTTGCGATGGAGCCTGAAGTGATGCTCTTCGATGAACCCACGTCGGCACTTGATCCTGAGTTGGTCGGCGAAGTGTTGAAAGTCATGCGCGATCTGGCCGATGAAGGCCGGACCATGATCGTCGTGACGCACGAGATGGGTTTTGCCCGCGAGGTGTCCAATTCAGCCATATTCCTGCATCAAGGATTAATCGAGGAGCAGGGTGCGCCAAAAGAAATACTGGTGAATCCGCAGAGTGAGCGGCTGCGCCAGTTTCTGTCCGGCAGTCTGAAGTAAGCGGTTCTACAGTCTGGCTGGTGTTAACAGTTAATCATGCCGTCGTCACCCATCGTCTCTCGTCCGCCACTACGGTTCGGCTTCTTGTTGTTGCCGCACTGTAGCTTGCTGTCCCTGTCTGGTGCACTCGACGTATTGGCCGTGGCCAATCGCATTTTGGATGAGGCTGCCTATTCATCAGTCATCCTCGCAACCGGCAGCGAGTCCGTTGTCAGCGCCGGGTCGCTAATGATTCCAGTCGACTACGGGCTGACGAATGCGCCCGAGCTTGACGGCGTGTTTGTGGTCAGCGAGACGCCTTTACCGCAGCGTGGGTTCGACGAGTCTGTGACGTGGTTACAGAAATTCTCCACGCCCCGGGACAGCTCGCGCGGCGTCATGAATGCTTCGCCAAAACTCGTCGGTGGTATTGGCACCGGTTCCTATTTGCTTGCGCGTGCGGGCTTGCTACGTGGCTGCCGCGCGACCATTCACTGGCCATACACTTCATTGCTGGCGGAGGATTTTCCTGACACTGTTGTGTCCTCCAATCTGTTCGAGATAGACCGACATCGCCTTACCTGCGCCGGTGGCAATGCCAGCGTTGACATGATGATGAATTGGCTGGGTGCGCGGCATGGTGAGGATCTCGTGACCGAGCTACTCGATCATTTCGGCCTTGAACGCCTGCGCAATCCAACTGACCATCAACGCGTTCCGCTTTCTGCGCGCATCGGCGGCGGTCAGCCCAAGCTAACCGAGGCGGTGTCGTTGATGGAGGCCAATTACGAGGAGCCTTTGCCCACCGAGGAGATTGCCCGGCTGGTGGGTGTTTCAAGGCGACAGCTTGAGCGGTTGTTCAAGCAGTATCTGAATAGCTTGCCATCGCGCTACTACCTTGAGCTGCGATTGAACCGTGCGCGTCACTTACTGCAACAAACCAGCCAGTCGATTCTACAAATTGGGTTGTCGTGCGGATTTTCGTCAGGACCGCATTTTTCCAGTGCCTATCGCAATCATTTCAGCATCACCCCGCGTGAGCAACGCAGCCAGCGCGCCGCGCGGGTGAACACGTCCAATGGTGATGCCGTATGAACATGACGCAAACACATATAAACCGGCGTCGCATTGGTGATAGGCGCTTCGCGCTACAACGCATAAAATGCAGTCAGGCTGCAAACTATCGTTCACAAAGCGTCAACCAATAATCGCCGCCTGTATCCCGGAGCTCAACATGACCACAACGAACAACCATCCTCCTGTCACCCGCACCACCTTCGATGAAGTAATGGTGCCCAACTATGCGCCGGGCGGCTTTATTCCAGTACGCGGCAAGGGTTCGCGCGTCTGGGATCAATCGGGCAGGGAATATATCGACTTTGCCGGTGGTATTGCCGTCAGTTCCGTCGGGCATGCGAATGTGGAAGTTCTTCAAGCACTCACCGAACAGGCCGGAAAACTCTGGCACGTGGCCAACGTTCTAGCCAACGAACCAGCGATTCGTCTCGCGCAAAAACTTTGCGAACTCACTTTTGCCGAGCGTGTGTTCTTCGCCAATTCCGGTGCGGAAGCCAATGAGGCCGCGCTGAAGTTGGCCCGCCGCTACGCTTGCGATCATTTTCCGAAAAACGATACCCCCGGAGGCAAGCTGGAAAGCGATAAGGTTGAGATTATTTCTTTCCTCGATTCGTTTCATGGACGTACGCTATTCACCGTGACAGTCGGTGGTCAGCCCAAATACTCCCAAGGCTTCGGACCCGTGCCACAGGGCATCACGCATTTGCCATTCAATGATCTGGAAGCAGTCAAAAAACAAATTTCAGCGAAAACCTGTGCGGTCATCGTCGAGCCGGTGCAAGGTGAAAGCGGCGTATTGGCCGCAACCCCGGCGTTTCTCAAGGGGCTGCGCGAATTGTGTGACCAGCACAATGCCCTGCTAATTTTTGATGAAGTGCAATCGGGTGCCGGTCGCACCGGGCCGCTGTACGCGTACATGGACAGCGGCGTGACGCCCGATATTCTCACCTCGGCCAAGGGGCTGGGTGGTGGCTTTCCGATTGCCGCGATGTTGACCACCGAGAGGATCGCAAAAAGTTTTAACGTCGGCGTGCATGGCAGCACCTATGGCGGCAATGCGCTTGGTTGCGCCGTGGCGCTCGCAGTGGTGAACATCATCAGCGTGCCTTCTACGCGTGCCAACATCGCTGCGCGTACCGATCAATTGCTTACCGGATTGCGCACTCTCAATCAAAAGTACGCCTTGTTTACTGACATTCGCAGTCGCGGGCTCTGGTTCGGCTGCGAGCTGATTCCCAAATGGCATGGCCGCGCCAAGGAGTTCGTGAAGATGGCGGAAAAGCACGGACTGATGATGTTGGTGGCGGGTACCAATGTGATTCGCCTCGCCCCTTCGTTGCTGATTACGGCGGATGACATTGCGCAAGGCCTGTTGCGTCTCGATGCGGTATTCGCTGACATGATTAATGCCGAAACTGCGGTCGCCGCTACTACAGCACATTAATGATGAGTGAGAGCATGCTGATCCTGCGTCCCTGCCGCATGTCCGATCTCCCGAGTGTGGAGCGCATCGCTGCGGCCAGCGCGGTCGGCATTACGTCGCTGCCGCCGGATCGTGAAAAACTCTACGACAAAATTCGCAATTCTGCGCACTCGCTGGCCGCCGAGGTCGATGTCAACGGCGAGGAGCAATATTTCTTTGTGCTCGAAGACGTGACAACAGGTGAGATTGTGGGCACCAGTGGTATCGTCGCCTCCGCAGGTTTTCATGATCGTTTCTATAGCTACCGCAACGAAATCATTGTTCATGCCTCGCAGGAACTTGGTGTCAGCAACAAGATTCACTCGCTGCACTTATGCCATGACCTCACCGGCCTGTCGTTGCTGACATCTTTCTACATCGATCCTGCATTCAATAAAACGCAGTGGCCGCAGTTGCTGTCGCGGGCGCGCATGCTATTTATCGCCGAGCATCCTGAGCGCTTCGCCGACAAGCTTGCCGCGGAAAATCCCGGCGTATGTGATGACAGCGGACATTCGCCATTCTGGGACGCGGTGGGGCGGCGATTTTTCAATATGGATTATCCGCAGGCAGAGCAGCTTTCCGGTGGGCGCAGCAAAACCTTTATCGCAGAACTTATGCCGCAATACCCCATCTATGTGCCGCTACTTCCCGCCGATGCGAAACTCGCCATCGGCCAGTTGCACCCAGTCGCAGAGTTGCCGTTTTCAATTCTGCTCGAAGAGGGGTTCGAGGCTGACACCTATATTGATATTTTTGACGGCGGTCCTACAGTCGAGGCGCGCATGTCGACGTTGCGCAGCATTGCTGGCAGTCGCCGATTGCGTGTGAGCCGTGCGGTGTCGGCATCAGGAGTAAAACAGCCATATCTGATCGCCAATACCGCCACCGAAGAATTTCGCGCCACCATTGCCACGCTGACATTGGCCGATGGTGAGCACTGTTTGATCGCGCCGGCACTCGCTGATCGCCTCGAAGTTGCCGATGGTGATGACGTTCGGGTGACGCCGCTATGATGATTATTCGTCCGATTACACATGCGGATCTTCCTGCACTGGTGAATCTTGCTAGAAGCACGGGAGTCGGCCTGACCACGCTTCCGCCCAACGAGACCGAGCTTGCCAAGCGGGTCGATGCAGCTGTCGCATCGTTCGCGGGCACAGCACACAAGGCTGACGAAATTTTTCTGTTTGTGTTGGAAGACACGGCTGCAAAACGCGTCGTTGGTACTTGCGGACTGGCGACTGCCGTTGGCCTGCGCCAGCCGTGGTACTCCTATCGTGTCGGCCTCGTGGTGCACGCATCGCAAGAGCTTGGATTGTTCACGCAGACGCCAACACTTTTCCTGTCAAACGATCACACTGGCCATACCGAGCTCTGCTCTCTGTTTCTCGATGCCGAATATCGTCGGGATCGCAACGGGCAACTTTTATCCAAATCGCGCCTGTTGTTTCTGGCCCAGCATCGTGCGCGATTTTCGAAAAAAATAATTGCGGAATTGCGCGGCGTCTCGGATGATGACGGCAAATCGCCTTTCTGGGAAAGTCTTGGGCGGCATTTTTTCTCGATGGAATTTTCGCAGGCGGATTACTTGACCGGTATTGGCAAAAAGTCATTCGTGGCTGAGTTAATGCCAAAGCATCCGCTCTACAGCTCTTTCCTCACGCCGCAAGCGCAGGCGGTCATCGGCAAGACACATCCGCATACGCTACCTGCACTGCGCATGCTGGAGAGTGAAGGTTTCCGCTATGAAGGCTATGTAGATATTTTTGATGCGGGCCCGACGGTGGAGTGCGATGTTGACGATGTCAATGCAGTAGCGCGCAGCCATGTATTCAAGGCATTACTCAATGATGCGGTGCCGGCACCTGATGCGATGACGTACCTCGTGTCAAACATTGGGATGGATAATTATCGTGCGGCGTTAGTGGCCGGCGTCCCAAAAGACGATACGTTTCCACTCAATGCCGAAACTGCAGCAGCGTTGAATATCAATGTTGGCGATGAATTTCGCGCAGTTCCACTTTCAGTAAGTGATCGGCATTAGACCGCCATGATGAATCGACAACACTGGATTAACGGCCACTGGCTTGCCAGCGACGGACCGCAGTTTTCTTCCAAAAATCCGGTCACACAGGAGTTGGTATGGGAGGGCAATGGCGCATCATCGGCAACCGTGGATGCTGCTGTGAACGCAGCGCGTGCCGCTTTCCCGCTTTGGGCTGATTTGAGCGTAGAGGCCCGAGTGGCCTGTCTCAAAGAATTCGCACGCCTGCTCGGTGAACACAAAACGTCACTCGCCCACACGATCGGTTTTGAAACCGGCAAGCCAATTTGGGAGGCCACCACCGAAGTCGCGACGATGATTGGCAAAATCGACATTTCAATTCGCGCGCATCATGAACGAACCGGTGAACGCAGTGCGGTGCAGACCGACCACACCGCAGTGCTGCGTCACCGTCCACACGGCGTGGTGGCGGTGTTTGGGCCTTACAACTTCCCCGGGCATTTGCCCAACGGCCATATTGTTCCGGCACTTCTCGCTGGCAATTGCGTGATCTTCAAACCAAGCGAACTCACGCCCGCCAGTGCCGAGGCGACGATAAAAATCTGGGAGCTTGCAGGATTGCCAGCAGGCGTACTTAACCTGCTGCAAGGTGGACGCGAAACTGGTGTGTCGTTGGCGGCGCACGCAGGTATTGATGGCCTGTTTTTTACCGGCAGTTCACAAACGGGCAGGCAACTTCATCAGCAATTTGCGGCACAACCGCAAAAAATTCTCGCGCTTGAAATGGGCGGCAACAATCCGCTGGTGGTGGGTGACTACCAAAATATTGATGCCACAGTGCATCACATCATCCAGTCGGCATTTATCTCTGCCGGGCAGCGCTGCACCTGCGCACGGCGGTTGCTGGTGCCCGCCGATGCGGCGGGTGATCGGCTGCTCGCACGACTCGTTGAGGTCTCAGCGCGTTTGAAAGTGGGGCATTTCGACGAAGCCGATCCGCCGTTTATGGGGGCGGTGATTTCTGTTGCCGCAGCCAACAATTTGTTGCAAGCGCAAGCGGCACTTGTTGCACAGGGCGCGAAGGTGCTGCTCGAAATGAAATCGATCAAGACCGGTACCGCGTTGCTCTCGCCCGGCATCCTTGATGTGACCAATCTCGCTGATCTGCCCGATGAAGAGCACTTCGGGCCGCTGCTACAGATCATCCGCTACAAAAATTTTGCCGAAGCGCTTACCCTTGCCAACAACACGCGTTACGGCCTTGCCGCAGGATTGTTATCTGAAAGTGCAGACGAGTATGCGATCTTTCTACGCCACATCCGTGCAGGGATCGTCAACTGGAATCGCCCGCTCACAGGCGCATCGAGCGCGGCCCCATTTGGCGGCGTCGGCGCCAGTGGCAATCACCGTGCCAGCGCTTTTTATGCAGCCGACTACTGTGCGTATCCGCAAGCCTCACTCGAATCAACCACGCTGACCTTGCCTGAAAAGCTTAGCCCGGGACTGCTCCTGTGAAAATTGTGACAACTGCGCGCGCCTTTGAGGCAAATTTCGATGGCCTTGTCGGCCCCACGCACAACTACAGCGGCCTCTCGTTCGGCAACATTGCCTCCACCAAAAATCACGGCTTGATTGCCAACCCCAAGCTTGCCGCGTTACAGGGGTTGCAGAAGATGAAAGCGCTGGCCGACATGGGGTTCAAGCAGGGCGTGCTTGCGCCGCAGGAGCGGCCTTGCATGGCCTCACTTCGTGCGTTGGGTTATGCGGGCAGCGATGTCGACGTGATTCGTACATCGTTCAACGATTCGCCGCTGGTCTATTCGGGCGCGCTTTCAGCGTCCAGCATGTGGTCTGCCAATGCCGCCACCGTCAGTCCCAGTGCGAACACTGCAGATGGCCGCGTGCATTTCACGGCAGCCAATCTCAACAACAAATTCCATCGCTCCATTGAGCACGCGCAAACATCGCGCACGCTGCGGGCGATATTTCGGGATGAAAAATATTTTGTGCACCATGCTGCGCTGGCTGGTTGCCCGCAGTTCGGCGATGAAGGTGCTGCCAATCACACGCGTTTTTGCCAACAGTACGGTGAGCGTGGTGTTGAGTTCTTCGTTTACGGTGCCAGTGGTTTTAACCTGGCCGCACCGAAGCCCGCGAAATTTCCAGCCCGGCAAACGCTTGAAGCCTCGCAGGCGATTGCGCGTCTGCATGGGCTCGATGCGGCGCACGTCGTATTCGCGCAGCAAAATCCTGAGGTCATCGACGCAGGTGTGTTTCACAACGACGTCATTGCTGTCGGCAACGGCAATGTTTTGTTCTGTCATGCATTGGCGTTTGTGGAACAGGCAAGGGTGCTCGATGAAATTGCCAATAAACTCAGCGGCGACTTCATCGTCATTCAGGTTCCCGATGATGAGGTCAGCCTGAAAGACGCGGTGCAGTCGTATTTGTTCAACAGCCAGTTGCTCACGCGCGCTGATGGCGGCATGTTGTTGCTGGTACCGGAAGAGTGCCGTAACAATGAACGTGTTTGGGCGTACCTGCAAAAATTGCTGACACAGCAAACGCCGATTCGCGAAATATTGGTGATGGATCTACGCGAAAGCATGAGGAACGGCGGTGGTCCCGCCTGCCTGCGTTTGCGTGTGGAACTCACAGAGGCCGAGTTGGCCGCAGTCAATCCCGCTACGCTGATGAACGAAGCGCTCTACGGCAGACTCAAGACATGGGTCGGGCAACACTACCGGGATCAATTGGGCGAAGCCGATTTTGGTGACCCGTCGCTGCTTCATGAGTGCCGCACGGCGCTGGATGAATTGACGCAAATACTAGCGATGGGGTCGGTGTATCCGTTTCAGCTGGCGCGCTAGCACAGCAGACGTAAAATTTATCATTTAACGTAGATCGCCATTTGGCGGACACTGCGGGCGTAAAGTGGCTGTGAAGCCTCACCAGTGCTAGAGTTTAGCAATTGAGTCCCTACCGTTGCGTTATGTTCGTTGCGAAGTACATTCAGCTTGCGCCCCCGGAAGTCCTTGCAGCCGGCCAGGATTCACGCGGCATTGGCGTCGGACTAATTCATAGGTTTTAACGCAAAATAACTGCGCGGTGCCATTATCGTCGCCGCGCAAATATCGGTAACGATGGGTTCACGAAATTTCGCCTGATTGTTTATTTGCCCTCACACTAAAAAAGCAGCGGGGCGAGCAGCAACAGCATCCACCAGTAATTGCGTTTTACCTCGAAACTTTGCGCGCTGCTGTAGGGCGCGACAAATCCATCGGGATCGGTAGCGCGGTAGCGCATGTAGTACGTCCCCGCCGCACTTGGTTTATCGATGGTGATTTCGGGCTTGTCCAGTTTCTGTTCCATCACCAGCTCTTTGAATGTCGTGTCACGCGCGAGTTGGAATTCAAACTTTTGTCCGGCTTCCGCACCCCACGAAAATCCGACGCGACCACCGACTTCCTTCGGCGGGTTCGGCGCTGCGGGAATCGGTTTTAGCGTAAATGACTGTACATCGCCAAACGGGCCGGTGTCGCCATCAGGGCGAATGCTTGCCACACGCCAAAAATATTGGCCCGGCGTTAGTGTGGCGGCGGATGCCAGATTGACGCCCTTGTAGGATTTTTCATCGGCGATCAATGTCGCGAACGTCGCATCACGCGCAAATTGAAATCGGTAGGACGCCGCCTCGGTCGATGTCGCCCAGCTAAAGTCGGCTTTTGTACCTGAGAATTTGGCGTTGTTTGGCGGCGCGGATGTAAACGGGGGTTCCGGGCGTGCCTTCAGACGAAACGCAATCGCAGCGTCCGTCCCTTCGATCCCCTGATTGTTGATCGCGCGTACGCGCAGGAAATATTGGCCGTCGGTGAGATCACCGAACTTCGCTTCAGCGGTCTTGAATACGCTCTCTGCTCGCAGGTCGGTGAAGGCGCTATCCGTCGCGATCTGGGCACGATAGGCACTCGCACCAGCGGCCTCGTTGAACTTAAAGCGAAGCAAAATGCGCTCCTGCAATTGCGACGTTGCGGAAAGGTCTGGTGCGGCCGGTAGTTTCACAGGCGCGATGGGTGCTTTACCCTGTTCAATCACTGTGCCGAAACCAGCGGCAAGATCCACACTTTTGACCGCACCAACATCGGCAACATTGACAATGCCTTCGAGCACTTCGCCGCGCGATGCCTTGCCGCCTTCGTCGCTGCTCACGCGAAACCGGGTTCCTCGTACGCCCATGTTTGATGTTGGTGTCGTGACCTCGAAGCGGCCCGCCAGGCCGGAACGTTTCTCGACCTTCGCTTCGACGCGACCGGACTCAAGCAGCGCGCGCGTGACCGGAACGCCGTTGGTATTGGCGATGGTCCGGGCGAGCTGCATGGTCACTTTCGATTGTGATTGCACGACGAGGGTGGAGCCGTCAGCCAATTTCAGCGTGACAAAACCGTTGTCGCCAGTCTTGATGCTTTGGCCTTCACTGATGTTGCCGCCAACATTAAGTTTGGCGCCGCCAGATTCCACCGGACCTTCGCTGGCGATGACCTTGCCAATCGCCTGATCGGTTTTCATGTCGGCAAGCGGAATCCGGATTTCGGTGCCGGGTCGGATGCGGTGAGGGTCGGTAATCTTGTTGAGCCTCTGCAGTGATTGCCAGTCATTTGGCTTGATGAGATAGCGTTTAGCCAGGTGGACGAGCGTGTCGCCATCGACGGTGGGATGCACGTAATACTGACTGACTGGCTGCGCCCGGACGGCGGTCGCCAACGAAAAAATGACACTTGCCGCAACAACACAGAAAGTCTGTACGCGTTTGTGATCGCGCTGTCTGCTCTTGAGACGATTAAAAATGTTCACGCGGCTCCTCCGTTTTTTTGATTTCTTGCCGGGTTAGATCAATGATCCATCCAGTCTGTTGCTGGTAATAAATAGTGTAGCCGTTTTTGACTTTTAGCAAGCCTGCGCCTTGGAGGTCAGGATCTGCCAGCAAGCAGCGCCCGAACCCGCGCATGAAAATAGCCGTTCTGCAGATACCGGTAAAGATTTTTGCCGGGGCATTCCGTGTCGGGCGCCACATCGCGGTGACCACGGATGGCATCCACCGACACGTTATAGCGCGCCGCAAGCGTTGCCATCAAGCGCACGACCGCATCCAGCTGCGCGGGATTGGGTTCGACATCTTCAAAATTGCCGACGACTTCAATCAGCGCGTGGCCCGCCGGATCGTAGTTGGTGTTGGTATCGCCTGCGAACCGGATGTCGCGTCCTGCATAGGTATTGCCGTCGAGGTCAATTACGTAATGGTAGGGAACATCGATCCATCCCTTGGTTTTGCGCGACCATGATTGCAAGTCGCGAAGGTATCGTTGCGGATCTTTGCCGCGTGGAAACGCCAACCCCTGATGATGCAGCGTGATACTGGTGATCGTGTGCGGACGCGCCAGCGCTTCGTTCGCCGGTGTGCCACCCCATTGCGTAACACCGATGACATTGGTACCGACAGTGGGAGCAATAGTTTGCGACGCGCATCCTGCCACCGCAACGACGGCACAGATGAAAAGAATCCATGTGACCACGCGATTCATGTTGTTCCCGGTTTGCATGATGTTTTGTCCATCCCGTTTCTCGCGCGTCAACCGTCAAAGGCCGCGATGAAGTTTCGTATTTTGATAGCTTACCGCGTTGTTGCTGATGTTTTTTACTGCCGCCCTGACTCGAACTTGCAATGGTGGCATGATGCTCGCACAGATTGTCACCAATCGCCTCGAGGAGAAGTCATGCCTTTCCCAATGCGCTTACCCATCAGAATACCGGCCGCGCTAACTGTCGCCGCCGCAGGTTTGTTCACGACATTTGTGGCAATCGCTCAGGTCTCCTCTGGAGCGCCCGAATTTGTGCCGGCTCAACCGTCCTCCGCTGACACCGTGTTTCTCAAGATTCCACGCAGCTGCGCCAACATAAATTATTTGACTCCCGGGTATCGAGTCAGCGCTGTTAATGGGCGAATCGGCGTGAATATTCTGCTCGGTGGACCGGTAATCTGTTTTTCTCCGTCGCCGCCGGAACCCCCGCTGCTAGTGGAAATTGGTCGGCTTCCTGCAGGTTCCTATATCGTCGATGTCAATGAAGGTCGGCTGTCAGGCAGCGACGCGGTCATCGCGGCGATCGCCAGCAATCTTCAACTAACAGTTAGCGATCATCGCGCCACTAAAGCCGCACCCGGTGTGCGGCTAAATTACTCGGATCATTGGTGGGACCCGACCAACTCCGGCTCTGGCCTGTTCATCTGGCATGACGCGCAGGACCAGTTACTCGCTGCGTGGTTCACGTACGGC
>JANOQY010000392.1:0-2517 GCA_031414995.1 Betaproteobacteria bacterium | reverse complement strand
TGATCCGATTCGCAGGCACACAGTTTCAATGCCATGGCGGTCGAAGTAAAAGCGGGACAAATTTTCGCCGAAACATTTGCTCACGGCATATAGCCCGTCAGGGCGCATCGGCGCATCGGTATCAATTTTGTCCGATTGCTTGTAGAACCCGGTCACATGATTGGAACTTGCAAAGACCACGCGCTTGACGCCGTGTTTCCGTACCGCTTCATAGATATTGAACACGCCGACGATGTTGGATTGCAGGATCGGTTCAAAACGATCTTCAAGTGAGATTCCACCGAAGTGGACAACAGCGTCCACACCATCGACCAAATGATGTACCGCCGTTTTGTCGGCCAGATCGCAAATGACCACTTCCTCGCCAGCATTTGCAGGCCCTAAATCTTCTCTATCGGATATGCGTAATACCTCGGCAAATGCGGTGAGGCGAGAACGCAGCACTTTTCCCAGACCACCGGCGGCACCCGTCAGTAACACCCGGGATAGTTTTTGTTGATCACTCATAGTTCACCGTTACCAATGCAAGCAATGACGAAATAGCGAAAGGGCCAAATCACGACCCAATAGGGGGAAATAGGGGGAAAACGTTTTCCGCATTTTGAAAGAGTGCGCCAATAGTTGTCAAGCGGAATTTTGTTTCGTGGCCTCGAAAGGTAAAATTGGCCATGCATGCGCCTTGAGTCGCCGGAATGCAGATTTGGTGAAAGTCTTGTGTGATAATACAATGGCAGGGTCGATTTATGCCGCTCGACAAATCGGCAACCGATAAACGCAAATACGCCGAACCGGCATCTTGTCCGGCGTTGCCGCGGCGGTATCATGCCGGCATATTGTTGGAAAACGTTTACTGATGAAAAAGAAGCCAACCATTCGTGATGTCGCTGCAAAGGCCGGCGTTTCGATTGCCACCGTGTCAAAGTTTATCAACGCGACCCAGCGGTTTACCGCAGGTGTCGAGCGCAAGATTCAGGCGGCCATCGACGAGCTTCAGTACCACTCCAACCCCCTCGCGCGCAGCATGATCACCGGTAAGACCGGCTCGGTTGGCGTCGCGATCCTCGATATTTGCAACCCGCATTTCACCAGCATGGTGAAAGGGGCCAACCGGATTGCGCTCGCGCACGGCTATAACCTCCTGTTTGTCGATACCGAGGAAAGTCAGGCGCGCGAGGATGAACTGCTCGGCGCGCTGAGCAGAAGGGTCGATGGTCTTATCGTGAGTTCCCGCATGCCCGAGGAGCAGATGGATCGCATCCTGGCGTTTGGCAAGCCGGTCGTTTTTGCTGGTCGCCCCGCGCCGGCGGGAGTCGTCGGCGTGCCAAGTATTGGCGTAGATGCCTTCTCGGCCGCATACATGATTGGCGAATTGCTCGCCAAGCAGGGCCATCGAAGCATCGCCTACCTTGGCTTTGCGGCGGCGCGCCCGGATATGGAGCGGATGCGTGGGCTGAGTGAATGCCTGGGCGCATACGGACTTTCGGTCACCAGATTCGAGGTGCGCGAACCGACGCTCGCTGAAGGTGAGAGAGTGTGTTCAGCCGTCGTTCTGCGCAAGGAAAAGCCCGACGCTGTCGTTTGCTACAACGACTTGATTGCTATCGGCTTCATGGGTGTGGCCAAGTCCCTTGGCGTTTCGATCCCGCAGGATATGTCAGTGGTTGGTATCGACAACATCCCGTTTGGCCGCTTTACCAGTCCCGCCCTTACAACAGTTGACATCCAGAGCGAACGCATCGGTGAAGAAGCGATGCAATTACTAATTCGTCAGATCGCGGGCCAAAACCCGCCGGATATCGGTCACCAGATGCTGGAACCGCGACTCGTAATGCGTGATTCGACAGCGATACGAGCCGAGCCGATGCCGTTGGCACGTCGTCAACAAAAGAAAATGCGCTGACCGTTCGCCGTGCCGGCGGCGCTGATCTCGATCACGCGATCATTCAATCAGCGGCAAAGTCGGCGAAGCCAGTTACGACTTGATGGTTGCTGCCATAACCGGGTTTGCCAGCGCCCCACACGCCGCCAAGGCCGCCGGTCGCGCCAATGCGACCGCAGGCTGTCTCAACACACACCGTGCGCATTGTGCAAAAAACAAAATTCAGGAAACAGTTTCCGAAAATACGTAAACGTTTTCACAGTCCGCGAGAGTGACCCCCGCACAGCTGTCCGTGTGGGAAAACTCAATCATATGCCTTCCTAACTATTTGTTATGTAACAATAAATAAACTTTACTGGCTAGACCTCGACAGCGAATGTAGAAAGATAACCCCTCCCTTAGATTGACAATCTATTTAATTGTCGATATTGTGCGAAAACGTTTCCCCAGTTCTTGAATTGGCAAGCCGACTTCTTGCCGGACTGGCTAACCCATTAATTGAAAGTGGGGCTAGAAACCAAATGTCGATGGGCGCGCAAGTGACAACTCACAGAATTCGGCGCACTCGGTAGAAAAAGTTTAGCGGCTTGCCGTTGCCAAGTAGAGAGATAAGTGATGTCGCCAGTAACCCTCGCATC
>JANOQY010000391.1:0-6223 GCA_031414995.1 Betaproteobacteria bacterium | reverse complement strand
GTGCCGTGCTCGCCATCGATGAAGATTTTTGGTTTGGCCATGAATGGTTTCGGTCATAAGAAATGCTGGTGAGCAACTCGATCAACGCCCTCACCCCAACCCTCTCCCGCGTTGCGGGAGAGGGAGATGGGTATCACGCCTGCGTCAACATCGTTTCTGCATTCGAAACTTCGAATTTTCCGGGGCCTTCGAGGTTCAATGTTTTCACCACGCCATCGACCACCAGCATCGAAAAGCGCTGCATGCGCACGCCCATGCCTTTGGCTGTCAAATCGAATTCAAGCCCGAGCGCTTTTGTCCAGGCGGCCGAACCGTCGCCAAACATACGCACCTTGCCATCGGTCTGCTGCTCTTTCGCCCAGGCACCCATGACAAACGCGTCGTTGACAGAAACACACCAGATTTCATCAACACCTTTTGCTTTAAGTGCGTCGTAGTTGGCGACGTAGCCCGGCACGTGCTTGGCCGAACATGTCGGCGTAAATGCGCCCGGCAAGCCGAAGACGGCGATCTTCTTTCCCTTGACCAGATCGCTCACGTTGAAATTGTTCGGGCCGATCGAACAACCTGCTGTTTCGACCGCAATGAATTCGCCCAGCGTACCGTTAGGTAATGTGTCTCCGACTTTGATCATTTGTTTTCTCCTTGGTGATAACTTGGTGATAACTTGGTGATAAAAACTGTTCAAGTGCTACTAATCTCATAGGGCGCATAGGTGAATGAATCCGCAAAAAACGCATCATCCGGCAACCCTTTTGTTGCAAATGTCTTTTGGCCCAGCTCAATCATGATGGGCGCGCCACAGGCATAGACCTCGTAACCGGCCAGTGATTCAAAATCATCCGCAATCGCCTGATGTACAAATCCTGTTCGTCCCAACCAATTATCCTCGGGTTTTGGCTCCGAGAGAACCGGGATGAACGTAAAGTTTGGGTGCTCCCGCTGCCACTGGACGGGCAATTGCGGCAGGTAAATATCCTGCAACGAACGGCAGCCCCAGTAAAGCACCATCTCGCGATCAATATGCGTGTAAAGCGCATGCTCGATAGCCGCTTTGATCGGGGCAAAGCCGGTGCCGCCAGCCATAAAGATGATCGGCTTGTCAGAATCCTCACGCAGAAAAAACGTGCCTAGCGGCCCTTCAAAACGAAGGATAGCGCGGTCACGCATTTCGTTGAATACGTAGTTGGTAAATTCTCCGCCGGGGATCAGGCGCATGTGTAGCTCCACATACTGATCATGATGCGGCGCGTTGGCCATGGAGAAGCTGCGCCGTTTACCATCCTTGAGCAGGATATCGAGATACTGGCCCGCCATGAATTGCAAACGCTCCTGCGCGGGCAGTTTGAGGGAAAGAATCGCCACGTCTGGTGCGACGATTTCTTTTTTCTCCACCCGACAAGGTAGCGTGCGAATCTGGATGTCGCCCGTTCCACCGATTTCTTTTATGTTCAGCGTCATGTCAGAACACGGCTTGCCGACACAAAATAATGCCCGGCCCTTGGATTTTTCTTCAGCCGTCAGCGTGCGCTCCTGATAAACGCCGTAGTCGAATTCGCCTGACACGATCGTGCCTTTGCACGATCCACACGCGCCATTTCGACAGCCGTACGGCAGACCGATCCCTTGACGAAGGGCCGCGTCAAGCACAGTCTCGTCGGGCGCGACGCGGAAAGTATTGCCGGAGGGCGACAAGGTAATTTGGTATTCGTTGGTCATTTCGCGTTCCAAGCTCTATTCTTTATACTGGCGCGCTCAAATGAAAAAAGCGCAAAACATTCTCATTGCAGGATTCGGCGATATCGGCAAGCGCGTTGCCCGTCGGCTCCAATCCTCCCGCCACTATCAGGTCAAGGCACTCGTTCGGAAAACAAGCTCGCTGGCGAATCATCCGACATTCACCAACCACTTTGGCGTTCAACTCGTTCGCGGTGACCTAGACGATCTTCGGTCACTGCAAAAATTGGCCGGACGCGCCGACACGATTCTTCACTTTGCGCCGCCGCCCGCCAACGGCAAATCCGATACCAACACACAACATCTTCTCGCGGCACTCTGCGCCAAGCATCAATCCGCTCGACGCGGTGTTGATCGAGCACTACCTTCACGACCGGCGATGCTACCACGGCGAATTGTCTACATCAGTACGACCGGCGTTTACGGAAACTGTCATGGTGACTGGATTGATGAAACCCGCGCGACCATGCCTGACTCTGCAAGGGCAAAAAGACGCGTAGATGCCGAGCGCCGACTGCGGAAATGGGGCCGACTGCATGGCGTGGCCATCACTGTTTTGCGTGCCCCCGGCATTTATGCCGAAGACCGGCTACCGCTGGAGAGGCTACGGCGGCAAACGCCGGTGCTAATGACCAGTGAAGATGTTTTCACCAATCACATTCACGCGGAAGACCTCGCAACGGCCGTGATCAAGGCGATGCACCAGCGCTGGCCAAAAATGTATCGGGTTTTTAATGTGGTCGATGATAGTCAATTGCGAATGGGCGACTATTTTGATCAAGTGGCGGATGCGTTTGAATTAAAACGCCCGCCTCGCATTAGTCGCGCGGAAGCTGAACAGCGAATCTCGCCAATGTTGCTTACTTTTATGCGCGAATCGAGGCGCATTGGCAATGCACGAGTCAAGCGCGAACTGAAATTGGAACTGCGCTACCCGACTATCATTAGCGCTCTCGGCGAAATTCGCCTTCGATAACGCCGCTGCGATCAGCCTCTCTGTTTGGTGCTGGATACCGGTCGGTGCGTGCTGATGAGTATTGATACGCCGGCTCGCGTATAGGCAGCAGCAATAGCAATAGCGCCATGACGTCGGAAATGATGCCTGGGAAAATAAGCAGCAAACCCGCAACGACGGTGCGAAAACTATCGATGATCGCAGATAGAGAAAATTGGCCGCGCGACAATTCGCTTGCCAGTCGTGTAATCAGGGAAAAGCGCGCCTGCTTGATCAGAACGATACCTGCGATGGCCGCGAACAACAACCATGCAACGACCCAGCCGCCGTGCCCTTGACCGAGGCGGTACAGCACCGCGCCTTCGAGCAACGGGAATCCCATTACAATGCCAAGCATTAAGAGTCGCATTACGTTTCGTCCTTCTCAATCAAAAATTCGGCAACTTTGCGCTGTTCATCAGTGTCAATTCATATTGGGGCTGTTGCCACAATTAATACAGTACCTGACCAATATCCCGCTGTAAAGGTGGGCGGGGCGACAGCGACAGAATGCATTGCTTTCTCGCACTTTTGCAATGCCGCGTTTATTTTGATTGGAACCTTTGTGATCTCAGGTAAAAAGCGGGCGATGCCATTACTCTCACGTGGCACATTGTGTACGGTGATCCTCCTTGTTGCCCTGAGTCTTCAGGTCGGCATGTCTGTTTTTGCGGCGTCGACTTTGCCCTTTGTGGCAAAACCCGAACCGGATTTGCTTGAACCAGAACGCGCATTTCAATTATCGGCGCGCTACAAAGACCCTAAAACCGTGGATTTACAATTCAAAATCGCGGATGGCTACTATATGTATCGTTCCAAATTCAAATTTGCCATTGAACCTGCGAACGTAGCCAAACTTAAGAAAGCGTCGCTTTCCAAAGGGATCATAAAGGAAGATCCAACCTTCGGACGGGTGGAAACTTACCGAGATAGCGTGCGTATACTGCTGCCAATTACACAATTTAATCAAAGCGTTGCGTTAGCCAATGGTCAGCCTTTACGCCTCAAAGTGACGTCTCAAGGTTGTGCCGATGTTGGCGTCTGCTACCCGCCACAGCATCAGTACCTCACTCTTCGGCACGCTGATTCAAGCACCATCTTTCCAGATGGCTTGGCAAGTTCAGGCGTTCTTCCGGCAAGTCTGCAATCAACCGCTACCAGCGGACAGTCGCCAGTTATTGACTCGCTGCTTAAAAACAGCAAGCCCGCCCGCTAATTAGGCATCAAAGGAATATTGGCTCGTGCCAAAACGCTTATTTGCCATTGCCATTTGTATATTTATTGCGCTCGCAGCGGTAGCGCTTTGGCTGGGCCGTGAAAATCCTGCTTCTGAGCAGCCATCCGAAAAATTGATCGCACAACCAAATGAAATCGCCGCTAGTGCTGGCGCTGTGTACACCACAAAATTCCCGGACCTTCAAGGAAATAGCCAGACCTTAGGCCAGTGGGATCGCAAGCTACTGGTGTTGAATTTTTGGGCGACATGGTGCGGGCCTTGCAAGGAGGAAATACCAATCTTGGTCAAGTTGCAGGCAAAATTTGGCAATCGCGGCCTGCAAATTGTAGGCATAGCGGCAGATACCTCGGTAAATGTTACTAATTTCGCGCAAACTACTGCGATCAACTATCCCTTACTCATGGATGAGGCTGGGGCGCTTCAGCTTTCAAAGCGGCTAGGCAATCGTTTGGGGCTATTACCACACACTGTGATGCTTAGCCCAGGCGGCGACATAATTTACACCAAACTGGGCATCATATCTGAAGCTGAATTAGTTCGCATCATCTCCCAAAACGCGCCAAATAAACTCTAAATTCGTTAACTCCTAACTAGTAATCTAGTGGCTACCATCTTGGCAGCTGCAAATTTCAAATATTTTTAACCAGAATTCTTGCTCTTTCTAAACAGCTGATGCCTGCTTAAAAACAACACTTGTAGTAAAAATCCAACTCAATTTTTGCCGCATCTTCAGCGATAAGCTCGACAATTTCTGGCAATTTGAGGCAAAATGGCCACTATGTTGAAGATATTGCTTTTGCACGGACCGAATCTGAATTTGCTCGGCACACGGGAGCCCGCTGTTTACGGCACTACCACGTTGGCCGAGATCAACTCCCATTTGCAAGCACAAGCGGCAAATGCGAATGCCGTGCTGGAATGTTTCCAGAGCAATGGCGAGGGTCCATTGATTGATCGCATCCACGCGGCAAAATCTGCCGGGGTAGCTTTTATAGTCATTAATCCTGGCGCATACACGCACACCAGCATTGCCTTGCGCGATGCACTTAGCGCAGTTGCCATCCCGTTTATCGAGGTGCACCTGTCAAACGTCCATGCGCGCGAGGACTTTCGCAAGCATTCTTTCTTGTCGGACATCGCTGTCGGGGTAGTGACAGGGCTGGGCGCCGATGGCTATGAATTTGCCCTCGACGCGGCTATTCGGCGTGCGCGAAAAGCAAGCAACAACCCCAAATAGCTGCGCTTTTGCAGCTACCCGCGCCGTGCACAACGGCCAGCATAAAAATAATCGATTGCAGCAGCAAGCACGAGAGGATGCATAGATGGACCTGAGAAAAATCAAAACACTGATCGACCTGGTACAACAATCAGGGATCGCTGAGCTGGAAATTACCGAGGGCGAGGAAAAAGTGCGCATCAGTCGACACGGTGCGCAGGCAAATTACGCGCTGTCACCCATGCCGGCGCAGTCATTTGTGCTGCCGACAGAGCTTTTGGGCTCGAGCCCAACGGCTGCACCCGGGCCTATTGAGCCAACCGGCCACACACTGAAATCGCCCATGGTCGGGACCTTTTATCGCTGTCCATCTCCAGGTACGCCTTCATTTGTTGAGGTCGGGCAAACGGTAAGCAAGGGACAGACGTTATGCATTATCGAGGCGATGAAATTGTTGAATGAAATTGAGTCAGATGCGGCAGGCGTAGTGAAAGCTATTCTGGTGGAGAATGGTCAGCCGGTTGAATACGGCCAGCCACTCTTCATCATTGAGTAGCCTGAGGCCGCGCATATGGCAGTCTTTGGCTCAAGCCCCAGAACGGGGGGGATGTTTGAAAAGGTATTGATCGCAAATCGCGGCGAAATTGCACTGCGTATCCAACGTGCTTGTCGCGAGCTGGGTATCAAAACAGTGTGCGTTCACTCCGAAGCTGACGCAGACGCAAAATATGTCATGCTGGCTGACGAATCGGTGTGCATCGGCGCGGCCCCCTCAAAAGATAGCTACCTCAACATTCCTGCAATCATCAGTGCGGCAGAAGTCACGGATGCGCAAGCAATCCATCCCGGCTATGGTTTTCTTTCGGAGAATGCGGACTTTGCTGACCGGGTAGAGAATTCCGGGTTCGTCTTCATCGGCCCCAAGCCGGAAAATATTCGCACCATGGGCGATAAAGTCGCCGCAAAAGCAGCCATGCGAAAAGTCGGCGTGCCCTGCGTGCCGGGCTCTGAAGGTGCGCTGCCGGACGATCCCAAAGAA
>JANOQY010000390.1:0-1656 GCA_031414995.1 Betaproteobacteria bacterium | reverse complement strand
ACATCTTGAGCGCTTCAATGCCGTTCTTGGCAACGTATGGGACTTCAAGTTCCGGCCACACTTCTTTTAACGCTGCAAGCAAGCGCTCGCGCATCAGTGGTTCGTCTTCAGCGATCATCGCGGTAGTCATATCTCACTCCTACATAAATGGGGCAGGCGCTGCATCGCCTGCCCGCGCTTCAGGCACCGAAGCAAAGCAGTTTGCTTCGGCGAAACCCCTGAAACGCTGTCTTCAGCGATCATCGCGGTTGTCATATCTCACTCCATTTCAATTTTGTTCATGTGCAACTGTTTGCGTTTTTTTCATGTTCGCGTGCAACGGCAAATCAATGACGGCGACGAATCCGTGCGGCACGTTTTCAGTGACGATCAATCGTGCGTGACTTGCATAAAGCGCCCGTAAGCGTTGGCGAATATTGTCCAGTCCGAAACCGCCGCCAGCCGTTGATGGCCCGTGGCCAATGCCCAATCCAGTATCGCTTACGGTCAAACACAAACGATCGTTTTCGAGTCGCGCCTTCACGCTGATTTTTCCACCGTCCGGGTGCGGTTCCAGACCGTGCTTGATCGCATTTTCTACCAGTGAAATCAACATTGCCGGCGGCATGATGATCCCGCCCAGCGTTTCAGGTAAATCGAGTTCGAATGTGAGCCGATCCTGCATACGCGTTTTCATGATCAGCAGATAAGCTTCAATCGCCTTGAACTCGAGTGCCAGCGTGGTGGAATCCTCTCGCAGGCTGGCAAGTCCGGCGCGTAAAAACGTGATGAGTTGTGCCGTCAGCAACGCAGCCTCGGGCGCTTTATGGTCGGCCAATTGTTGAACGGAAGCCAGCGTATTGAACAGGAAATGTGGCTCGACTTGCGCCTGCATCAGTTTTAACTTGGCGTCGGCCAGTTGCCGCCCCATTCGCTCCTGTTGCGCTTGCCGTTCGAGTTGCTGGTTACGTCGTTGCAATTGACCGCGCCGGTATTGCACGATGCTGACCATCAGTGCAGCGTAAACCAATCCTGCAATTAAACCGCCCATCAATACTTTTGGCGCGACCCGCGCAAATTGGTCGGCCACATCACTCAGGGACTTCATCTGCGTAAACTTGGCAGCGAGTCCCCCGGCGACGGCACCGGCCAGCGTGATGCCCACCAGTAGCAGCAGGCTTCTTGCGCCGATCTTGAATCTTGACGGGCCGAACCACGCGCCAGTGAAAGCAGTCATCATCGACATCAGCATCACGGCACTCAATGAAAGCGCGGCCCACCAACCGATCTCGGTCAGGAACACCTTCGCTAAAATTCCCGTGGCGAGCCAAATCGCGATAAATACTGCTGAGTACAGCCATGGTCGCTTGTGGAACGCCGCGTCAAACGCCAGCACATCGGCGCGCTCTTCCGGCGCCAATTTGGCAAGGCTCTTTGCTTCGAGACGGGCGTACCACGCCTTGATGGGTGTAATGATAGACATGAGAGTATTCAAGTTGCTGGCAGAATAACCAACTTGGCACGCGACAACAATCCTGACGTGACGAATGGCGATTGTGGGGGATGAATCACTATTCTGCGGGCCAGACCTGAACACAATGTGTAAAATCTTCATCAATACCCACTAAAACCACCCGGAGGAAATACCCCATGGCTGACATCTCGGTTAAACGTGCC
>JANOQY010000389.1:0-2573 GCA_031414995.1 Betaproteobacteria bacterium | reverse complement strand
GCCTCGATGACCACCAGCCCATCCGGCTTCTGCATATCGGACGCCAGTTTGGCGAGAAATGTATTGGGTGCAATCCCAACGGAAATTTTCAGGTATTCCCCCATTTGCTCGGCCATGGCCAGCTTGATGCGCATCGCGACCTCGCGTGCCTGTTCCGGCTCATGACACTTGGCCGGCAGATCACAAACCATTTCATCGATGGAAAGCACTTTTCGCACCGGCGCAATCCTGTCAACTACTTTGATTGCCCGATGGTGATAGTCGATATAGAGCTCGTGACGCGCGACGACGAGCACGATATCGGGAATCAGCTTTTTCGCTTCGCCGACATTGGTGAGCGTCTTGACGCCAAATTTTTTGGCTTCATAACTCGCGGCGATCAGGCAGGTGGTGTCTGCGAGCATCGGCACGACGCCGACTGGTCTTCCCCTCAATTCAGGTCGGTCCTGCTGCTCACACGATGCAAAGTAGGAGTTGAAATCGACGAGGAGAGAGTTAAGGCGCACGATGCCATCAAACGGGTTCGCCGCCCGCATCCGTTTTGGCCGAGGCCAGCGTGCGTTGCCACAACTGCTTGCCATTCGAATCGAAACAACAGGCCATAATTTTGCGCGCGTCGCCAGACCCAGTGAATTCGAGCGTGCCGAAATTGCGTTGCTCCACGCCAAGTCCAGCAACAAAACGTGGATTGGCGCGATCTTTCTTGCTCAGTTTCGATAGTCGCGAGGTGAGGGGTGAGCAGGAAAATTCATAGACGACAGGCGCCGCGGTTTGGTTCAGTCGAAATACTTGCGTGTTGTGGCGGTCGCCGGAAAGAAACAGCAGTCCGGAAATTTTTTCCTTCGCCAGCCATGCAAGAAACCCATCGCGCTCGCCTTGATAGTTGTGCCAGCCCGAATGAACACCGTTCTCGTCCTCGCTCAACAGTTGGCTGCCGTTGCAGACCAGCTTGAAGGCGGCTTTTGAGTTCGCGAGCGATTTTTTTAGCCATGCGAGTTGCTCTGGCCCGAACATTGCCTTGCCTGCACTCGGCTCCGCTTTTTCGTCGTCGCGGTAGTAGCGATCATCGAGAAAAAAGAACTCGGCATCCTGATGCGTAAACGATGTCCATGTGCCCGGCAAATTTGGTGAGCCCATGTCCGGGTTCGGCCAGTATTGCCTGAACAGCCGTAGCGCGTCTTCCTTGAAGCGAAACGATTTGTGGGAATCGTTATGGCCGTAGTCGTGGTCGTCCCAAATGGCGTAGTGATGCGTGGCCGCGAACAGTTTTTGAAACATGTCCTTTTCGCGCACCTCGCGATAGCGCGTTGCCATACGCTCGGCGCTGTCGAAATCTGCCTCACTGAGGAATTTTCCCTTTGGCCGAAAGTAGAGGTTGTCACCCAGCCAAAACATGAAATGCGGCAGGTTGTCGGCCTGCATCCTGCCTGCGATGGTGTCGAAGATATGGAACTCGTCGCCGTAAGGGTTGCCGCTTGGCGACATCGCTTCGCTATATGCACAGGAACCGAGGTAAACGCGGAAACCTGCCGGTGCGGCATTGGTCGCTGGCGCCGTGCGAAACGTTTGTGTCGAACCTGCGGGCTTGCCATCGAGAGCGATGGTATAGCGGTAGCGTGTGCCGGGTTTCAATCCGGAAAGTGTTGTGATCGCCGAAAATGCGGTTTTCTCCACGAGTGGCCGCTCAATTTTGCGGGCGTCGGTTTCCTTACCCTGCTCAGGCCACCACGCGATGGTCGCTTTGGTTGCTTCGTTCGCCTGCAGCCACAGACGCACGCTATCGGGAGTGAAATGTCCCGCCAGCGGCGCGGCAGTCAACGCCGGACCGCTGGCCGCGAAAGCAGAAGCGGCATTTGCGACCGGCAATGCGGCGATGGATTTAAGTAGATGGCGGCGTGACACCATGTTGATTAACGTCAGTGAAAATTAGTTGTCTGGCGTGTCAGTCATCTCGAGAAAATTCTTTACCAATTGCTCGATGCCGACCTGATCATCGCGATCAAAACGTTCCAGTTTCGGGCTGTCGATATCGAGCACGCCGATTACCTTGTCGTTCACAATCAACGGCACCACGATTTCAGCGTTCGACGCCGAATCGCAGGCAATGTGACCGGGGAAATCGTGCACGTTGGCAACCAACTGCGTTTTGCGTTCGAAAGCTGCTGCGCCGCACACGCCCCGTGGCTGCGGCAACACGGGAATGCGCACGCACGCTGGTTTGCCCTGAAACGGGCCGAGGATTAGTTCGTTGCCGCGCATTAAATAAAATCCCGCCCAATTTAAATCCGGCAGCATCAGGAATATGAGCGCCGACAGATTGGCGGCATTGGCGATGAAATCGCGTTCACCACTCAGCAAGCCACTGAGTTGCTTGTTGAGATCGGCGTAAAAAGTGGCTTTGTTGGATGCGTCTACCGCAGCAGCTTGAAACATGAAATGGCAATTCCCGACAGGGCTGTAAATACGAACAGTATAGCAACCCATATTGCGCGCTGCGTCCTACCCTTCGATGAATGGAAACTTCGAAAAAACGCCCGGCCATCTTTCGATGCGCCGGGCGAACAGGAGATTCG
>JANOQY010000388.1:0-2447 GCA_031414995.1 Betaproteobacteria bacterium | reverse complement strand
GGCGAGCCACAACAGGGCCACACCCGAAACCCAGGAAAACCAGCGAAAGCCACGGTGGCGATCAAAGGTGAAATGGCGGAAAAGGTGCAAGACCATGCCGAGTACCAGGCCATCGGAAGCGTAACGATGCACGCTGCGCATAACGCCGCCGATATAGCGCTGGCCGTGGGTCAACGACTCTACTGATGCGTAGGCGTGAACCACACTGGTTTCAAAAAATGCATAAAGATAGAGGCCGGTAGCGATGGCAATCCACAGTAGAAAATAGGTGATCGCGCCGAGGTAGTAAAACGGATTCAGCCGTTCACCGAAGACAGCGTTGAAAACGCTTTCGATGGCGAGAAACGCGCGTTGCGTAATGGTCTGTAAAATAGTCAGCACGCTAGGTCAGACCGTGGCTGGGCTTTTTGTAGTCGGCAATCGGGACGGTGCACGCCGCGCCTTTCGGCGGGCCCACCATTCGCCAGCAAAGAACCAAAGCATTGCCAGCGCGAATGTGACCCCGCCCGCGACTTCGATCAGGAGGTCGTATTTGACGCGGTATTTGCCGGTCTTTGGATCGTAAACGGTGCACAGGATGCGAACCCGTTCAATCAGATCGTCGAGTTTCAGTTGCTCGGCAATCGGCGCATTCAGCATCAGTTGCTTCAGCGGTTCACCTAACGAGTCGGCATTGAGTTCGTCGCCGTAGATTTGCCGATAGACGCGTCCCTCGGCATCGAGCAATGTCACCTGCAACACATGATCAAAGCCCGCCGGGGTCGCGACAAAACTAAAGCCGAATTCGCGTCCCAGCTGTTCGATGATGGATGCATGCGGACTCAGGAACTCCCAGTTCGGCTGGTCAATGCGGTGCAGGCGCGCGAAAGCTTTCAATGCCTGTGGCGTATCGAACGGTTGGTTAAAGCCGATGCTGATGACGTTGTATTGATTGGTACCAAATACATTGCGTCCCGCCTCGACCGCCTTCTGCAGCGCGCGTGTGGTGAGCGGGCAAACCTGAAAGCAAGCGGTGTAGATAAAGCTCACCAGCAGTGGCTTGCCGCGATAGCTGGACAACCGAATGGGACGACCTTCGCGATCAAGCAGGGTGAAATCACTTACCTGCTGCCCGATCACCGCCTGACTCGATCGCAGCGTGCGGGCTTGATCGAGGCCCAGGGCCGTGTTTTCTTTTGCCGCAGCGGGAGCAGGAACTTGGCCCTGCGATGCATTGGCATGCGCCGATGCCGCCATCACAATTGCCAGGATGACAACGGCAATTGTCCTGAGCAGACTCAACAGCGGAACGCTGCAATCGTTGCAAACAGCCCTCAACTGAATGGACATGGCCGCATCTCGCGCCACGCGTTCAGCGTAACAGGCTGTCGAGTGTCGCGGCGGCGAGCAACAAGCTCAACTGGATCAGTGAGGCAAAGAACGCACCCATCGCCGATTTGCGCGAAGGCGCTTCTGACAAACGCCACGCCTTGAATACAAAGTAGCCGCCGCCGATACAAGCGCCCGCAATGTAGACAGTGCCGGCACCGAAAAATACAGGCAGCAGCGAAGTCAAGGCAAGTACCACGGTGCTCCACAGCACAATACGCGCCGCGCGCGGCGTTCCAACCACGACCGGCAACATCGGCACACCGGCGGCTGCATACTCGGCTTGATTGGCGATGGCGAGACTCCAGAAATGCGGTGGCGTCCACAGGAACAACACCGCCGCGAGTATCCACGGGAGCGGGCCCAGCGCCGGGTCTATCGCTGCAGCGCCAGCCAGCACGGCGAAACTGCCGGATAACCCGCCCACAACAATGTTCAACCAACTACGGCGCTTTAACCATACCGTATAGACCACGCCATAGAAAAACGCGCCGAGGAACACAAAGCCTGCCGATAGCCAATTTAGCAGCAGCCCGGCAGCCCCTACCGAAACCACCAACAGTAGCGCGATCAGTAACAACCATGCAGGCGTATGCGGCAGTGCACCGGTCACGAAGGCGCGGCCACGGGTGCGCGCCATCAGCCGATCAGTTTGGTGTTCGTAATACTGGTTGAACGCTCCCGCACTGGCTGCTGAAACCAGCACCGCCAGGGCGAGTATCAGCACCTTGGCGAGCCCCAGCGCGGGGCCGGGCGTGACCGCCATGCCCACCAGCGCGGTGACCATAATCATGAAGCCGATGCGAAACTTGAAAAGTCCCAGCACATCACGGGCGATGCGCGTGATGACAATCCCGCTAGTGTCCTTTGTACTGGCAATCGAATTCATGGTCGTGAGGCTCCTGGTGGCTTGTTGTCGCGATTCGAATGCCTGGGCGCTAGCTCAAGCCCCAGACCTGCGAAAGGTATTTCCAGTTGATGAAGTAGTAGAGGATGAACGAGACCAGAAACACCATCGCCAGTACAAACGTTCCAGGGGCTGCGAATCCGGCCGAGCCGTAGCTTTGCGCGACGATCGT
>JANOQY010000387.1:0-10724 GCA_031414995.1 Betaproteobacteria bacterium | reverse complement strand
AGGAAAAGCTTCTGCATATTTTGCCCGCTCAAAAAAAATCAACCATCCGGACCTTGCCCGGATGGTTGATGCATTGTCAAAAATCCCTTAGGCCTTCTTGGGCGCTGCCGCTTTGGCACCAAAGAAATGGTTCATTGCCATGCGACGGTTGATATTGGTGTCCTGATCCCATTTCACTGCACGCTCGGCGAATACTTTTTGCGATTCGACAATCTCCTTGAACAAGGGATTTTCGGCTGATTTCTTCTCGAGGATCGCACTCCACAGCGTGAGCTGCGACTGTAGTATCGCGTCTGGGGTCTTGTAGAACTTCACCTTGTCTTTGGTCTGCAGCTCGACATAGTCCTTAGAGTAGCGGTCGATCGCTTTCCAGGACATATCCGCGGACGAAGCTTCAACTGCACCGGCAATGATCGCTTTCATTTTTGCCGGCAATGCATCGTACTTGGTTTTGTTGAAGGTGATCTCGAATGTTTCCGCGCTCTGGTGGTAGCTTTGCAGCATGCATACCTTCGACACGTCAGGGAAGCCGAGCAAGCGGTCGGAGGTGGCGTTGTTGAACTCAGCGCCGTCGAGCAGGCCCCGATCCAGTGCGGGCACAATTTCGCCGCCGGGAAGCGCATTGACCGCCGCACCCATCGCTGTGAACAAGTCAATCGCCAAGCCGTTAGTGCGGAACTTCATGCCTTTGAAATCCGACTCTTTCGTTATGGGTTTCTTGAACCAGCCCAACGGCTGCGTCGTCATCGGACCATAGAGGAAAGACACCACATTGCCACCGATGGACGCATAGAGTTTGTTCAGCAATTCCGCGCCGCCGCCATACTTGTGCCATGAAAGCAGCATATTGGCGTCCATACCAAATGCCGGACCGGAATTCCAAAGGGCCAGCGCGTTTTGCCGACCATAGTTGTATCCCAACACACCGTGGCCGCCGTCAAGCGTGCCTTTCGAGACCGCGTCCAACAGGCCGAACGCCGGCACGACCGATCCAGCAGGCAACACTTCAATCTTCAAATCGCCGCCGGTCATGTCGTTGACCTTTTTGGCGAAATCGACAGCGTACTCGTGGAAAATATCTTTGGATGGCCAGGTGCTCTGCCAGCGCATGCTGATCGGTCCGGCTTGTGCCTTCGCGATCATCGGAAAACCAGTAATAGCGGCACCAGCTGCGACTGCAGTACTGGCCAGGAATTTGCGACGTGCCGGTTTACTGTTCGCAGACGTGTCCGTCGTTTTAAGCTTTTCAGTCATACATCCTCCAGGTTTTGAATTATCGTGTGTGGTGCGACAGGTGGATCCAGCGCGCGTGAAATCATTCCGCCCCGCGAACGCATTCCTAGATGCTAGTCGCCCGTCATTCGTTACGCAATAGGCGTGCGTCAATAAAATGTCGCAACCATTTTTATCCAAATGCGATTGTGCAGTGCAGCACTGTTAATTTCGCCGCTGGTCGACGTCGTCAAAGGGTACGGTGCGATAGCAGAGAAGCTCAACCAAAAAATCCTCACGGACCATGCACTGCGCGACAATCTTCCGTCCGCTGTGTAAAAATCAAAAATCGCATTGCTTTCGGTTACGCCGCCATGATCCCAGTCAAACAAAAACTCTCCGCAACATTCAACACGTTTTTCGACTCTGAAAAATCGAGCGGGATTCTGCTGATTGTTTGTACTGTCGTTTCGCTCATGATCGCGAACTCGCCGTTCGGCGTGGATTATTTGGGCTTTTGGCAAACAAAAATCGGCGGGCTGACCGTTGAGTATTGGATCAACGACGCGCTGATGGCGATTTTCTTTTTGCTGATCGGCTTGGAGCTCGAACGCGAACTCTATGTTGGCGAGTTGTCGGATTTCAAAAACGCCCTGCTACCGATTTTCGCGGCCGTCGGTGGCATGGCAGCACCTGCACTGATCCATTTCGCATTTAATGCCGGTACGCCAACTCAGGATGGCATCGGGATTCCGATGGCGACCGACATTGCCTTTGCGCTGGGTGTGCTGGCGATCCTTGGCAATCGAATTCCCGCCTCGCTCAAGGTGTTCGTGGTGGCATTCGCCGTCATCGACGATCTGGGCGCAATCATCGTCATCGCGCTGTTTTATACAGCCAAGCTTTCGGCGTGGTATTTCGCTGGGGCAATGGCCGTACTGGCGCTGCTGGTGGTGCTCAATCGCGTATTCAGGGTTATGTCACTGATGCCATATTTGCTGGGCGGTGCGCTGATGTGGTTTCTGATGTTGAAGTCAGGCATACACGCGACGATTGCGGGTGTGATGCTGGCGTTTGCCATTCCGTTTTCCGCCAAAGACGACGATACGGCGTCGCCCTCCCACCGGCTCGAACATTTTTTGCACAAGCCGGTCGCATTCGTGATCCTGCCGATTTTCGCGCTGGCTAATACGGGTATCCCCATCGGGGCAGACTGGTTTCAGAGCCTCGCGAGCACCAATAGTGCGGGAATCATGGCGGGTTTGCTGGTGGGCAAGCCGCTGGGTGTGACGTTGCTTTGCCTGGTTGCCGTCACAAGCGGTATTTGCCAGTTGCCGCCAGATATGAAGTGGGGACACGTCGTCGGCGCCGGGATCATCGGTGGTATCGGCTTCACCATGTCGATCTTCATTACCAATCTCGCCTTCGCCGGAAATGCGGATACCATCAACGCGTCAAAAATGGCGATTTTGCTGGCGTCGCTGGTGGCGGGAACGGTCGGGTTTCTTTGGCTACGGCTTACCGGCAAACCGGTAGCTTAGGACGGCGTTGCGCTAACGGTGGCGGATTAATTGGGTGCCGGCAGGGCAACGCCTGACGACGCTGTAACCGGCGCAGCACCGGGCCTCTTGATCGGTGCATCCGCACGCCAGCCCAGCACCGCGAGCATCACAAAGAAGCCGATCACATAGGCAAGCGCGACATGCCAGCCGTGTTTTAACCACAGCCAAACGGATTTCCCCTCCGGATACATGCTCACCAACGCGACACCCGCAGAAGAACCAAACCAGATCATCGACCCGCCGAAGCCGACGGCATAGGCGAGAAAGCCCCAGTCGTAGCCGCCCTGCTTGATTGCCAGCGCGGTGAGCGGAATATTGTCGAATACGGCGGAAACAAAGCCCAGACCAAGGGCGCTTTGCCACGACGCAATCGGCAATTCCTCAACCGGCATCATCGATGCGCAGGTGACCAGCGCCAACAGAAAAATCGCACCTTTTCCGGCGTCGGGCAATATCTCCCAGTCGGGCCGACGCATCGGTATTGAAATCAATATCGCCACCCAGACTGCCACACCGATAAACGGAAAGTGGTCAGCCAGCGCATTGAATTTCAGGTTAACGGTGACGTTCGTGCCGATGGCTAGGACGAGAATCAGCGCAACGATACCGATACGCGTCCAATCCACGTGCGTGTGCGCATTGGCATTTTTCAGGATGGGCGAATATTTATGCTGCTGGAACGACGCCGGAATGCCGAAAATAACCAACGCAACGACTGCGGCGACGTAAGCATCGAAGACCTGACCCGGACTTACACCCGAAATCCACAACATTGTCGTGGTGGTGTCGCCGACGACGCTGCCGGCGCCACCAGCATTTGAAGCGGCGACGATGGCGGCGAGATAGCCGATATGCACCTTGGCGCGAAACAGCTGATGCGCCATCGCGCCGCCGATCAATGCCGCAGCAATGTTGTCGAGGAACGAAGACAGCACGAACACCATGATCAACATGACGAAGGCACCCTTCCAATCCTCGGGCAGGTACTTCGGCAAGATCACTGGTACATGGCTCTTTTCGAAATGCCGGGAGAGCAATGCAAAGCCCATCAAGAGGCAAAGCAGGTTGACCAGAATGACCCACTCGTGACCCATGTGCGACACCCAGCCCGGCACACCAGGGCCGAATTTGAATCCGGTGAAAGTGATCTTGTAGAGCGAAATGACGATCGCGCCTGCGAGTGCCACCCGCAGGGTGTGCGCGTGAAACAGGGCGACGCCGAGTAGCGTCAATGCGAACAGGATGAAATCGATGGGAATGCCGAACACACGGATCAGATCCGGCGTGTAGGTGGCTGGCGCGGCACTCTGGGCGAAGGCCAGCATCGGTAAATGCAGCATGGCAATCAGGAAAAAGATTCGGGCAAAGGGTACTGAGCGTCGCATGAAATCTCCGGGTCAGGGGATCAAAATGACATGTACGCGATATGGGCCATGTGCACCAATCACAATTGTTTGTTCGATGTCAGCCGTGCGGGACGGTCCGGAGACAAAAAACGTCGCGCGAGGCGGCTCTACAAGTTCATCGCGCATCAACCTAAACGCATCTTCCATGGTCGGCACCATGCGGCTTTTTTTGACGACACAGATATGCGTTTCCGGCAGCAGCGCAGTCGATTTCGGCGTATCGGGCGCGCCAAGTAACAGCAACGTTCCAGTCTCGCCAATGGCACAAAAGCAACCAGTGATGCCGATCAGGTCGTCGCCATTCGCGGGGCGGTTGTCGTACTGAATACCAGCGGCCTGCCAATCGAGCAAAGCAAACTCACGCCAGCCAACGCTGCGGGGCTGCAGCGATGCGCTGGCAATATAGCGGGCTACTTCACGAGGTACGTCGGCCAGACCAGCCACTTCAGTAATCGTGGTCGTCAGGCGCGCACATTCCTCGACAAAATGTTGCACGGGATCGTGCATGGCAAAGGTTGGCACCGGTCCGCGTTCATGTGAGGAAATATGCGAACGCACTGCCGCGAGTTCGACTTCGGTCGTCGTACCTGCTTTACCGCTCTGGCCGCGAATGCGTGCGAGGATATTTTCGCGGGCGCTCATAAGTTGGCTTTCTTCAAAGCTTGCTTCGCGGCATAAAGTTCACGGAATGTTTTACCTTCCGGTGCAGGCATGTCGCGCCCGTCCGTCCAGCCATCGATTCCCGGCAGCGAGTGAATCAGTTTTTCTTTGCCGCCCAGCATGGCGGCGAATCTGGCGCCAACGCGCGCCGCAAACGCGTACAAACTTGGCCGTTGCACAAAGAATCCCCATACCGAGATCGCAAAACGCTCGCTAAACGGCCGCAGCTTCTGGTCGAATTGCCGCTCGCGCCATTTGCGCATCAGATCCGGTAGCGGGATTTTTACCGGGCACACGACTTGGCACTCGCCACAAAACGTCGCCGCGTTGGGCAGGTCGCCTGCGTTCTCGATGCCGACATAAGTTGGCGTCAGCACCGAGCCCATCGGGCCCGGATACACCCATCCGTAGGCGTGACCGCCGACGTTTTGGTAAACCGGACAGTGATTCATGCAGGCACCACAACGGATACAGCGGAGCATGTCTTTCATGTCGCTGCCGACGAGCTTGGTGCGGCCCGCGTCAACAAGCACGATGTGCATCTGCACGGGCCCATCGGATTCGCCGTCGGCTTTCACGCCGGTAGTTAACGTCAAATAGTTGGCAATCGATTGGCCGATGGCCGAACGCGGCAACAGGCGAATCAACGTCGCAAAGTCTTCCAGCGTCGGGATGACTTTTTCAATACCGGTGACGACGCAGTGAATGCGTGGCAGCGTTGTGACCAGATCGGCGTTACCTTCGTTGGTCACGGTAAGCGTGGTGCCAGTTTCGGCGATGACAAAATTGGCCCCTGATATGCCCATGTCGGCACCGAGAAAATGGCTGCGCAATTGTTCGCGCGCTTCCCGCGTCATTGCCGGAATTTCCGTCAAGCGCGGCTTGTGATGCGCGTTCATGAACAATTCCGCGACCTGCTCCTTGGATTTATGTACGGCGGGGGCGACGATATGCGACGGCGGCTCATCGGCCAGTTGCAGGATGTATTCGCCCAAGTCGGTTTCCATCACGCGAATACCGGCACCGATCAGCGCATCGTTAAGCGCAATTTCCTCGGTAACCATCGACTTGGATTTAGTAATGGTTTTGACGCCGTTACGCTGCGCGATGCCCAGCACAATCGCGTTCGCCTCTTCCGCCGTTTCTGCCCAATGCACTTGCGAGCCACGGCGAATGGCATTGCGTTCAAATTCGAGCAGATACGCGTCGAGGTTATCGATGACGCGGTCGCGCATCGCCGCAGCGTAGGTACGGATGTCCTCCCAGTTGTCGATCTGCGCCACGCCGAGCGCGCGACCGTCGACGAATTTGCCTTTGGACTTCTTCAGCGCACTTTGCAAAACGGCGTCGTTGAGCTTGGTGCTCGCCGTTTGCTTGAAATGCATGCTTTGTACTTGCATGACGCCTCATTGGATAAAAAAACGTAGATCGCCATTTGGCGGGCTTCTCCAGACATAAATCGTCTGGAAACCTCGCCAATGCTAGTGTTTACGAATTATTTCGCCATCCCCGCCGCAATTTCCGCGAAGTGATACACCTTCGTTTTCATATCACCATTGCGACGCAAACGGCCTTCAATGTTTAGCAGGCAGCCCAGATCACCACCTACAACTGCGCTGGCACCGGACACACCGATATTGACGCATTTGTTCTCCGCCATGCGCGTGGAAATCTCACCGAGCTTGATTGAAAACGTGCCGCCAAAACCGCAGCATTTTTCAGCGTCCTGCATTTCAGTCAATTCACATCCCGCCTTTGCGAGCAATGCGCGCGGCTGGGTTTTGATGCCGAGTTCACGCAGACCGGCGCAGCTATCGTGATAGGTAATTGACCCGTCGAATAGATCAGCGAGCTTTTCTATCTTCAACACGTTCACCAGAAAATCCGACAGTTCGTACCACTTCGCCGCAAGTGCACGGAAATCAGCTTCCTCGGGTTCGCCTTTGAACAAATCTTCGACAACATGCAGCTTCATCTGTCCGGAACAAGAGCCTGAAGGCGCAACAACGTAATCGCAATCTTTAAATTCTGCGAGCACTTTCTTCGCGAGGATCTTTGCAATGTCGCGCGCGCCGGAGTTGTAGCCCGGCTGACCGCAACAGGTTTGGCTCGACGGCACGATGACGGTACAGCCTGCGTCCTCCAGAAGCTTGCAAGTGGCAAAGCCAATATTGGGGCGGACGAGATCTACCAGACAGGTAACAAAGAGGCCGACGTTCATGCCGCTATTTGAGCATGCGGGCAGGGTGAAGGCAAACGGCGGGAGGATGAATTTGTCACGCGAATACTGTGACGTGCTGTGACGACTGGCAGCTGAAGACGAGCGGGAGGATTACCCCTGTTTGGCGTTGAGCCCTGCAATCTTCTGTGTTTCAAGCCATTTCTTGATGCGATTTGCATCGCCAATTCTGGTGAGTTTTCCCCACGAATCGAGCAAAACAATCACTACTGGATTGTTGGCAATGGTCGCATGCATCACTAGGCATTTACCCGCTTCGTTGATAAAGCCGGTTTTTGAAACACCAATGTTCCACCCTTGGGCGCGCACTAATGCGTTGGTGTTATTGAAGCCCATCGAACGTCCGTTGCTGGCGAGTGTGACGTGGAGTTCCTGAGCAGTCGAGAATTCGCGGATTTCCGGAAATGTCGCGGCGGCAGAAACCAGCAGCGCCAAATCCTGCGGGCTGGCGACGTTGCCCGGCGCCAAGCCGGTCGGGTCAACAAACTTTGTGTTTTGCAATCCCAGCAACTGCGCTTTCGCGTTCATCGCTTCCACAAACGCAGCCGAGCCACCCGGATAAGTGCGGCCCAGTGCGGCAGCGGCGCGATTGTCGGAAGCCATCAGCGCCAAGCGCATCAGGTCTTCACGCCGAAACGCAGCGCCAACCGGAATGCGCGACCGCGAACCTTTGAGCATGTCGATATCTTCTTTATCGACGATGACCGCCTCGTCCATATTCAGCTTGGCATCAAGCACCACCATCGCCGTCATCAGCTTGGTGATTGATGCAATCGGCACAGCCTGATCGGCGTTCTTGGAAAATAAAGCGCGGCCGCTGGCGGGATCGAACACCATGAAGGCGTGCGACAGCAAATTCGGCAGGCCGTCTTTATTCAGATCGGCAACGCCCACCGCCTTTGAGCGCACGAGCGCGGGCTTGGCTTTTTTCGCCTGGGCAGATGTCTTTTGCGCAGTCTGAGCGGACGCATGGTTCGGCACGCAAAACATCAGCGCTGCGCTAAAAATCGCGATAATAGGGGAAAAGTAGAGTTTCACTTTGTTACCGGTTAGTGAATTGTTTAACACCATAACAAAAATTGCAGGGTTCTGGCAAGGTTTCATGCTCCGCGTTAAATTCCAATTGCAAGCCACTGAATAACGACAAAAATGTCATCGCCCAAATATCCCCGCCTCGAAACGCTTGCCGTCCATGCCGGCCAATCGCCTGATCCCACCACTGGTGCACGCGCGGTGCCGATCTACCAAACTGCGTCATTTGTATTTCCAGACACCGAAACGGCGGCTTCTTTATTCAATCTGGAGCGCACTGGACACGTTTATTCCCGTATTTCCAATCCGACCCTGTCAGTATTCGAAGAGCGCATGGCCGCCCTCGAAGGTGCCCCCGCCGCCATCGCAACCGCCAGTGGACAGGCCGCGCTGCACTTAGGCATTGCCACATTGATGGGTAGCGGTACGCATATTGTTGCTTCCAATGCTCTTTACGGCGGCTCGCACAATTTATTGAGTTATACCTTGCCGCGATTTGGCATTGAGACCACTTTTGTGAACGGGCGTGATCTGGACGCTTGGAAAAAAGCGATTCGCCCCAACACGCGCCTGCTGTTCGGCGAGACGGTGGGTAATCCTGGATTGGATGTACTCAACATTCCTGCCGTTGCCGATATTGCACATAACGCCGGCCTGCCACTGCTGGTTGACGCCACGCTCACCACGCCCTTCCTGTCGCAGCCGATTTCGCAAGGTGCGGACATCGTCATGCACTCAGCGACAAAGTTTCTTTCAGGCCACGGCGTAGTCATTGGCGGCATATTGATCGACGGTGGAACCTTCGATTGGGAAAGGTCCGGTAAATTTCCGACACTCACCGAGCCCTACGATGGATTTCACGGCATGGTCATGTCGGAGGAATCCTCGGTCGCCGCGTTCGCATTGCGCGCGCGGCGCGAAGGTCTGCGTGACTTTGGCGCGTCGATGGCACCGATGACGGCATTCCAGATTTTGCAGGGGCTGGAAACGCTACACGTGCGCATGCCACGGCATGTGGAGAACACGCGAAAGATCGCACATTTTTTGCTGGGAAATAAAGCGGTGGCAAAGGTTAATTACCCGGAACTGGAATCGCATCCGGACCACGAGCTGGCGAAACAATTGTTGCCCAACGGCGCGGGTGCGGTGATCAGTTTTGATTTGAAAGGCGGCAGTGGGAATGCGAAAGAGGCGGGCAAGGTCTTCATTGAAAAACTCGCCCTGTTTTCACATCTGGCCAATATCGGCGACGCCAAATCACTGGTGATTCATCCTGCATCCACCACGCATTTCAGGATGGACGCCGATGCGCTGAGAGCCGCTGGCATCAGCGAAGGCACCATTCGTCTTTCCATCGGCATCGAACACGCTGATGATCTGATGGAAGATTTATCAAAGGCGTTGTATGCGGCTGGAAGATCGGCTGGCCTATGAAATTTCTTGTTCAGCAACAACCGGCCTACGTTTACACCGGCGGCAAAAATTTTGATGCCGCCAATCCAAGCGTGGTTTTCATCCACGGCACCGGCAACGACCACAGCGTCTGGACCTTGCAGGCGCGCTACTTTGCGCATCACGGCTGGAATGCGTTGGCGGTTGATTTGCCGGGGCACGGCAAAAGTTTTGGCGATGCGAAAAAATCCGTTGCCAGTGCGGCGGACTGGCTCGTCAATCTACTCGATAACGGCAATATCAAATCTGCCGCGCTGGTTGGTCACAGTATGGGTTCACTGATCGCGCTCGATGCGACAGCACGGTATCCATCACGGGTGTCGCAACTCGCGTTGATTGGTTGCAGTGTGCCGATGCCGGTGACCGATATTCTGATGGACGCAGCGATGCATCGTCCTGATGAGGCTTTCGACATGCTCAACATTTGGGGCCATGCGCCGCAATTGAAGTGGGGTAAAAATCCGACACCCGGGTCGTCGGCAATGATGGCAAATTTACGATTGCTTTCGCAAAGTCATCCCGGCGCGTTGGCGACAGACCTTACTGCTTGCCGCGCATTCCAGATGGACGATGTTGCACTTGCCGCCATTGCTGTGCCCACATTAATCGTGGCTGGCACCAATGATCTGCTCACACCCGCGAAAGCGGGCAAGGCACTGGCTGATCGTCTCGCCAACGCGACCATGATCACACTCCCCGATGCCGGCCACAGCATGATGCAGGAAGCACCCGCCAAAGTCGTCGATGCACTAAAAGGATTTCTGAAAGCATGAAGCTCCACAATTTCTTTTTTGCTTCACTGCTCGTGGTCACCAACGCTCTTTCAGCACCAGTCGTCTTGCTGGAATCACCGATCCGTGTCGTCGCGGAAACACTGGTCGGCCCGGCACCCGATAAGTTGCGATTGGAAATATCAATACAGCACAGCACCGGTGAATTTGTGCTGAACGTGTTGCAGCGTGGGACGGCCGCTGAAGCATTGGCCACACAAAAAGCCGCGTCAGGCTGGAAAGATGGCTATCTCTTCATTCGCGACGATTGCCTTAACGACGACCCCGCATCGGCGGTATGGCGCTGTGTGGTTGATCATGTATTTGCGCTTGCCGAGGACGCAAAAGCCAAATCCGGCGTGCGGCTGATTTATGTCGGCGACGTTTTTGC
>JANOQY010000386.1:0-1556 GCA_031414995.1 Betaproteobacteria bacterium | reverse complement strand
TGAGAGCGACGGCATCGTCGCTAATTTTCACACCGAGTTTCCACATGGCGACGTTGCGCGACAATGGTTCGCGAATGATTCCGTGCTGGCGTATCTGCCATTGCCGCAGCAACAGATTTCGATCGTGTGGTCGGTTTTGAGAGCGAAATCAGCTGCGCTGAAAGAAATTGATGACGATCAGTTTTGCGCCGCCGTCGCTGCTGCCGGATACAACGCGCTTGGCAAGCTCACTCTCGCTTCACCCATTGCGCGCTTCCCGCTCGCACGCGTGACGGCGCGGCATTGGACGGTGCCGGGGCTGGCTTTGATGGGCGATGCGGCGCATGCCGTTCATCCGCTCGCAGGGCAAGGCGTGAATCTGGGATTCAGTGATGCCCGTACCTTGGTTGAGATCTTGCGTGAGCGTTCCAAATTTTCAGCGATAGGCGATCCGCTGGTGTTACGCAAATATGAACGTGCGCGCCGCGAAGCAACGCTTGCGCTGAGTCAGGTCACCGACAAACTCCGCGCGCTATACATGAGTGATGCAAAAGCGGCGGGGTGGGTGCGCAATGAAGGGCTCACGTTGCTTAACCGTCTGCCGCAAGCCAAGGCGATGTTAATCAACTACGCTATCGGCTAAAATTCGGGCTCAATTTGGTGGGCAGACGGGAACCAACGTTGCAACCGCTGTTCCTAATCAACACAAAAGCTCAAAATCAGAATCAATCCCAGGAAAACGCCGTGAAACTCATCAAGAGTCTTGTTCTATCCTCGCTAACCGTTTTTGCGGTTGCGGCAACCGCCAACGAATCGGTCAAGTCAGAGCTGGCAAAGAAATATCCGGAAGTGAAGGCCGAGCGCATCACCAAAACCACCTACGGCAACCTGTTTGAAGTATTCACCGGTGGCGAGATTATTTATACCGACGAGAAAGTAACGTTCCTGCTGCTCGGCACTTTGGTGGATGCGCAGACGAGGACCAATGTCAGTGAAGCGCGTCTTCAGAAGCTCAACATCATCAACTTCAACGATTTGCCATTCGATCAGGCGATCAAGCTGGTGCGTGGCAATGGCAGTCGCCGCATGGCAATTTTTGAGGATCCCAATTGCGGTTATTGCAAAAAATTTGAGCAAGATGTGAACAGCATGGACAACATCACTGCGTATATTTTTGCCTATCCGATCCTGGCGCAAGATTCGATAGATAAATCCAAAGCGGTCTGGTGCTCGCCTGACCGGTTGAAGGCTTGGCAGGATTTGATGCTGCGCGAGAAACCACCAACTGCCAAGGGCACATGCGATACGCCAATCGACAAAGTGCTGGCACTTGGTCGGAAAATGGGTGTGACCGGCACGCCGACGACATTTTTTGAAGACGGTGAACGCATCTCCGGGGCGCTGCCGAAAGACCGGATTGAAGCCAAGTTGGTGGCGGCGAAAGCTGGCCCTGCAGTTGAGGCGAAGCGATAGGATCGTGGCGTAACAGGAATGAAAAAGGCCGCGAAGTGCGGCCTTTTTTTCGTGTCAATATTTTATTGCTACGGCGCTTTTGTCGGCATGGCCTTTGGGTCGTA
>JANOQY010000385.1:0-11532 GCA_031414995.1 Betaproteobacteria bacterium | reverse complement strand
CAACACGATGCGCCGGTCCGGAAACGCACCGCGCGCCGCTGCCAATACAGCTGCCATTTCGACTGGGTGGTGACCATAATCATCGATCAGCGTGAACGCACCACCGGATGCAATCGCGATATCGCCATAGCGCTGGAAACGCCGTCCGACGCCGGTGAATGTGGATAGCCCGCGTGCAATATCCGCGTCGGCGACACCAATTTCGCGCGCAATGGCGATGGCCGAAAGCGCGTTCAGTACGTTGTGCGTGCCGGCGAGATTCAACTCCACATCCATTACGCTACGATCATTGCCGTTCACCGCTGTGAACTTCATTTTTCCGTTCACTGCGCTCACATTGACTGCGCGCAGCTCGGCACCGTCGCCCATGCCGTAGGTGCGCACCGGCTTACTCAATCGAGGCAGAATATCGCGCACGTTGGGATCATCCACGCACAACACCGCCAAACCGTAAAACGGTAGATGCTCGAGAAATTCCACAAAAGCCGACTTCAATTTCTCGAAATCGTGCTCGTAAGTGTCCATGTGGTCCTGGTCAATATTGGTGACGACGGCCATGATGGGTTGCAGATAAAGAAACGATGCATCCGATTCATCCGCCTCGGCCACCAGAAATTCGCCGGTCCCCAGACGTGCATTGGTGCCGATGGAATTCAAGCGTCCACCGATCACGCAGGTCGGATCGAGGCCCGCTTCGCCAAGCACGTGTGCAATCAGCGATGTGGTCGTGGTCTTGCCGTGCGTGCCGGCGATGGCAATGCCCTGCTTGAACCGCATCAATTCGGCTAGCATCATCGCGCGCGGCACTACTGGAACGCGTGCGGCTTTAGCGGCGATCACTTCAGGGTTATCAGCTTTTACTGCGCTGGAGATCACCACCACATCAGCGCCAGTAATATTGGCAGCGGCATGACCGATAAGCACCTTGGCACCCAACGATTTCAGTCGCTTTACAACGGCCGTTTCGCTCAGATCGGAACCGCCGACGGTGTAGCCGAGATTGATAAGCACTTCCGCGATACCGGACATGCCGGAACCGCCAATGCCGATGAAGTGGAGATGTTTGACTTTATGCTTCATACGTCACCGAATCAGCGTTGGCGGAAATTTGTGCAAGCAAATTTGGCCGCCCTGAGCAAGGGTTTCCCTTGCGGGCGTTATCCGCGATGAAGTGGAGATGTTTGACTTTATGCTTCATGCGGCTAATTCCATGCAGGCGTTCGCGCAACTTATAGTTGCATCCGGTTTTCCAAGCGAGCGCGCAATGTTGGCCATTGCCAACAATTTTTCGCGCGTCAGATTTTTGATTTGATGCGCCAGTGTTTGCGGCGTCGTCTCCAACTGCTTCACCAATAGGCCAGCACCTGCATCAGCGAGAAAATGCGCATTGGCCAGTTGCTCTTCAGCCACGAAAAATGGCAGCGGCACGAGCACACTTGCCACGCCAGCAACGGCCAGTTCTGCGACCGTGATGGCGCCGGACCGGCACAGCATTACGTCGCACCAGGCGTATTTTTCACTCATGTCATCGATAAACGGCAGCACTGTTGCGTCTACCGCCGCCGACCGATATGCGGCAACCAGCTCGTCGTAATTTTTCTCGCCGGATTGATGAATAATTTCTGGACGCTCCACTTTTGGTAACGTTGCCAACGCAGCAACAACTAAATCGTTGAGCGTTTTTGCGCCGAGGCTGCCACCAACAATCAACAAGCGAACAGGGCCGCTGCGCCCCGCAAATCTCGTAGCGGGTATCGAGAGTTCTGCGATGTCGGTACGTACTGGCGTGCCCAGCCATTCGACATTTTTCGGTTTCGGCAACAGCTTGGCCAGCGCATTTTTTGGCGTTTGTTCGAACGTCTTGGGAAATCCAACCAGCACACGATCTGCGATCAATGCGAGCACTCGATTGGTCAGGCCCGCATGTGCGCCCGGCTCATGCACGACGAGCGGTTTGCCGCACAGCACACCCATCACGCCACCGGGGAAAGCGATATAGCCACCCATCGACACGACTACATCGGGCTTTACGCGGCGCATCACCGACAGCGATTGCCAACATGCGCGCAGCAACAACAGCGGCAACAATGCCCATGCAAGCAAACCCTTGCTGCGTACGCCGGACATATTGACGACTTCAATCTGGTAGCCAGCCTTGCCGACCAGTTTGTGTTCCATGCCGGCAGGGGTGCCCAACCAGACAATCGTCCAGCCACGTTGCACCAGAACATCGGCAATCGCCAAACCCGGATAAATGTGTCCGCCCGACCCGGCAGCCATGATGAGCGCGGTCCGCTTCATGCGCGTCCAGCCCCCTTGTTAGTGCTAGCACCCACGCGGTTTTCCGCGTCGATTCGCAAAAGAACCGCAACCGCAATGCAATTAACAACGATCCCGGTCCCGCCGTACGACAGGAATGGCAGCGTGAGACCCTTGGTTGGCAGCACGCCCATGTTCACGCCCATATTGATGAACGCTTGCGCCGACAGCCACACGCCGATACCTTGCGCAACTAACGCGGGGAAATATTTTTCGCGCATCATCGCTTCGCGACCGACCGCGAAGGCGCGATGGATCAGCAGCACGAAAAGTGTCAGGACGATGGCGATCCCGACAAATCCAAGCTCTTCGGCAATCACTGCGAGCAGAAAATCGGTGTGTGCTTCCGGCAAGTAGAAAAGTTTTTCCACGCTACCGCCAAGCCCGACGCCGAACCATTCGCCGCGCCCGAAGGCGATGAGTGAATGCGAGAGCTGGTAGCCTTTCCCGTATGCATCCGCCCACGGGTCCATAAAGCCGACGATGCGCTGCAGGCGATATGGCGAAGAAATAATCAGCACGACGAACGCCACCGCGAGCAGCACGATCAATCCTGCAAACACGCGCCAATTGAGCCCGCCCAGAAAAAGAACGGCCATCGCAATTGCCGTAATTACCACCAGCGCGCCGAAGTCCGGCTGTCGTAGCAGCATCGCACCGGTAAAAACCATCACTGCCAGCATCGGCAGGAAGCCTTTCTTGAAATCATGCATGAGGGCGGCTTTGCGCACGGTGTAATCGGCTGCGTAAAGCACCACAAAAAATTTCATCAGCTCCGATGGCTGCATGGTGGTAAAGCCCAGCGAAATCCAGCGTCGCGAGCCATTCACCTCACGGCCAATGCCGGGAATCAACACAATCACCAGCAGAAATCCGCCGAGGATAAAAAGTGGTAACGCGAGCCGCTGCCAAAGGGCAATCGGAATCTGGAACGTAATGCACGCCACCACCACACCGAGGATCAAAAAAATGCTGTGGCGCCGCAGATAGAAATGCATGCTGTAGCCAGAAAATTTGTCGGCTTCGGCGATCGCGATCGACGACGAATAGACCATTACCAGCCCCAGCGACAGCAACAGTACAACGCTCCACAACAGCGTCATGTCGAGTTCACCCCGTGGCGCGGTTGGGCTATAGAGCATTGCCACCTCCCGCATTTTTGCCTGACCCGATTGCCAATTTTTGCTTCAACGCAAGCACGCATTCGGCGAATACCTCGCCGCGATGGTTGTAGTTTTTAAACATGTCGAAGCTCGAACAGGCCGGAGACAGCAACACAGCATCGCCCTGCGAGGCGCATGAATAGGCCTTTTCCACGGCATCCTGCATTGATACAGCGTGAACGCTCGATACTCTCGCAGACGTGATCGCCGATTCAATCGAGCGCGCATCTTTGCCGATCAGCACGACAGCACGAGCACGTTTTCTTACCGGCTCACTAAGGGGCGAAAAGTCCTGCTCCTTGCCAACACCGCCTGCGATCAACACCGTCGGCACTGTCATGCCATTGAGGGCAGCCACAGTTGAACCGACGTTGGTGCCTTTTGAATCATCAAAAAACGTGACGCCATTGATGGTGCCGACACTTTCCAGCCGATGCGGCAGGCCTTTGAACTGGCGCAGGCCATCGGCGAGTGATGATGCCGCTGCACCGATACTGCGACACAATGCAAATGCGGCAAGTGCATTCGCGGCGTTGTGCAAACCGGCAATTGGCATCTCAGAGAGCGGCATCAACTGCGTGTGTCCTTCACAGAGCGCGTCGCCGTCAATGCCAAAATCATGAATGCTCAATGCAGCGTCAATGCCAAACGTGTTGCATGATAATTTCGCATCGCGCATTTGCAAACTTGCGCTGTCCTCCCGATTGAGCACCTGATGCGCTGCATGCATGAAAATTCTTTGCTTGGCTGCTGCGTAATCGTGCATCGACCGATAACGGTCCAGGTGATCCTGCGACAGATTAAGCATGGTCGCGGCGTCGAGATGCAATGAATGGGTTGTTTCAAGTTGGAAACTGGACAGTTCAATGACGTACACATCTGGCTGACCGTTCACGTTGGCATCATGAAGCGCGTCCAATACCGGCAAGCCGATATTGCCAGCAACCACCGTTTTCAATCCCGCAGCGCGACACATCGCACCCGCCATTGCGGTCACTGTGGATTTGCCATTGGAGCCGGTGATGCCAATCACTTTTGGTTTCTTTCCCGTTATTTCGTTTTGTTGCTGCGCAAAGAGCTCGATGTCCCCAATGAAATTTTTGCCTTCAGCGATCGCCCGCGCGATGGCCGGATCACACGCGGGCCCAGCAACGGCCACGCCCGGGCTTGCAACAACGAGTTCGGCGTCGCTAAAGAGGGCATTGGTGAAGTTACCGGTGACGATGTCGATTGCGGGATGGCTGGTGCGAAGTTGATCGGCACCGGGCGGATCTGATCGGGTGTCGGCGACTCGCACACGAGCACCCATTCGGTCGAGGTAGTCGACGACGGATCGTCCGGTGTCGCCCGCGCCAAGAACAAGAATGCGTTTGTCATGCCAGTTCACCTTTGTGTCCCATCACCTAGCGTAAACAAATCAAAGTCAAGCACCGGCGCGGCTTCCAGACAATAAATTGCCCAGAGTGTCCGTCAATGCTAGTGTTTGATATATTTTTATTCCTCATCTCAACTTCAACGTCGACAGCCCGAACAGCACCAGCATCATTGTGATGATCCAAAACCTGACGACTACCTGGTTTTCTTTCCAGCCCTTCAATTCGTAGTGGTGATGTAGCGGTGCCATCCGAAAAACGCGTTTGCCGGTGAGTTTGAAACTTGCGACCTGAATCATCACCGACAACGTTTCCACCACAAAAACACCGCCCATGATGATCAGCACGATCTCTTGCCGACACACCACAGCGATCAATCCGAGCGCGCCACCGAGCGCCAACGCACCAACGTCGCCCATGAACACTTCAGCGGGATATGCGTTAAACCACAGGAACGCCAAACCCGCCCCGGCAATCGCGCCGCAAAAAATAGCGAGCTCACCTGCACCCGGGATATGCGGCACGCCGAGGTAGGTGGCGAATACTCTGTTGCCTGCGACATAAGCAAAGATGGCCAGTGCGGACGCCACCATTACCGTCGGCATGATGGCCAGCCCATCCAGGCCATCGGTCAGATTCACTGCGTTTGAAAAACCAACGACCACAAACCAACCCAGCACAATAAAGCCGAAGGTGCCAAGCGGGATCGCAACAGTTTTGAAAAACGGCACGATCAGATCGGTCTGTTGCGGCAGGTTCGTACGATAAGCGAGATACGACAATGCGAGTGCTGTGATTACGGTCTGCCAAAACATTTTGGCTTTGGCGGATAGTCCTTTGGGATTTTTATGGACGACCTTGCGGTAATCGTCGACCCAGCCTATCGCCCCAAAGCCAATGGTCGTAACAAGACACGCCCACACATAACGGTTTTGCAGATCACCCCAAAGCAGCGTGGTCACTGCCACCGCTGCCAGAATGAGCGCGCCACCCATTGTCGGTGTGCCCGCCTTTACCAGATGCGTTTGTGGCCCGTCGTCGCGCACCGACTGGCCGATTTTCAACGTCGTTAATTTGCGAATCATCCACGGACCGATGATGAACGAGATGGCGAGCGCCGTCATTGCGGCGAGCACGGTACGCAACGTGATGTACTGGAACACGCTGAATACGCGATAGTCTTTGGCGAGCCATTGGAAAAGTTCGAGCAGCATCAGGCATGCCCTCCATGATAATCTGGCACCAGTTGCGATACCACGCGTTCCATCGACATGAAGCGTGAACCTTTCACCAGCACGTTGGTGTCAGCGGTCAAGCGCGGCTTGATCGCATTGACCAACGCGTCGATTTGCGGAAAGTGTTCCGCCCCCCTGCCGAACACTTCCACGGCATCGCGCATCAAATCGCCGGTTGCACAGAAAGAATCGATGCCTGCATCGCGTGCAAATGCGCCCACTTCGGCGTGCATGGCGGCAGCTTCATGTCCGAGTTCACCCATATCACCCAACACGAGGATGCGAGGGGACGACAGTTTGGCGAGCACGGCGATAGCAGCTTTGACGGAGTCGGGATTGGCGTTGTAAGTGTCGTCGATGATGGTGGCCGAATTGTGTCCGCGATAGGTCTCTAGCCTGCCTGCGACGCCATGAAAATCTTCAAGGCCTGACTTGATAACGGCCATCGGCACGCCAAGGGCGCAGGCACCCGCAGCAGCAGCGAGCGCATTGCGCTGATTATGATTTCCCGGCACCTGAAGACGCACGTCGATCTCGTTACCCTGATACGCGATGGCTAACGAATTCTCTGGACCGATGCCAAATTTTCCACACACAGCATCATCGGCGCTCACACCGAAACCGATGACCTGATGGTGGCCTGCCAATTTTTTCCAGTAACTGCCGAAGCGGTCGTGCATGTTGATCACCGCGACGCCATCCGGTTTTAGTGCGGTATAAATTTCACCTTTGGCTTCTGCAATCGCTTCGCGGCTGCCGAGTTCGCCGATATGCGCGGTGCCGGCCATGATGACGAGCGCGACATCCGGCTCAACGAGGTGTGTGAGATAGGCAATTTCGCCGAGATGGTTCATCCCCAATTCAAAGACGGCCATCTTATGATTTGTGTTCAAGCGGAGCATCATTTGCGGCACGCCAATATCGTTGTTCAGGTTCCCTTCCGTCGCGAGCAATGCATCCGCATGCCCGAGATGCCTGACGAGAATGGCGCGCAACATTTCTTTCACGGTCGTTTTGCCGTTGCTGCCGGTCAGTGCCAGCACCGGTATTGGGAAACGCCGCCGCCACACTTGTGCCAGTCTGCCAAGTGCTGCGCGGGTATCTGAAACGAGAATCTGTGGAATCGCCACATCGGCAATGGTGCGTGACACCAACGCAGCCGCAGCACCCCGCTCAGTAGCGCGCGCGACGTAGGCATGACCGTCAAAATTATTGCCAGTGAGCGCAACAAACAATTGCCCCGCTTCTACAGAACGGGAATCGGTGGAGACGCCGGCCAGCATGCAATCTTCAATCGACATCCCCGGCTGGCCCGAGCCAAACGCACGCGCCACTTCACTCAAGCGCATCGAAAACCCCGCGTTCATCGGCCCACTCCGTGCCACGCGTCCAACGCTTCCTGCGCGACTTCGATATCGCTGAAATGGTGTTTGGTCTCACCGACTATTTGGTAGTCCTCGTGGCCTTTGCCGGCAATGACGACGATGTCGCCGGTTCTTGCTTCGTTCAACGCTTCAAAAATTGCCTGATGCCGATCTGAAATTGATTTAAGTCGAGCGCCTTTCATGCCCGACTCGATGTCCTCGATGATGCGTTCCGGATTTTCGGTGCGCGGATTGTCTGACGTGACAATCGACAAATCGGCGTATCGCGCGGAAATTGCGCCCATCAGGGGCCGCTTGCCGCGATCACGATCGCCACCACAACCAAATACTGAAATCAGCCGACCATTCTCGGGGACGATTGCGGCGATGGTCGATAACGCTTTCTCAAGGGCATCCGGCGTGTGCGCGTAATCAACAACCACAAGCGGTTTGTTTCGGTCTGACGAGCGCACCGTTTGCATGCGGCCTGGCACCGGCGGCAATTCACAAGCAATCGCGGCGGCCTGCTCAAGCGACACGCCGCTAACCAGAAGCGCGCCGATCACCAACAACAAATTGGAGACATTGAACGCGCCGAGAATGTCGGACTCCACGCTCGCGCGACCAAATTTTCCACCGATTTCAAACGCGAGCCCGGCAGCGGAAACCGACAATTGTTCTGCAACAAGATCAGCATGATGTCCATTTTGCCGGGTGCTGGTGCGGACAAGATTGATGCTGTTGCTGTCTGTCGTGTTGAGCCGCTGAATCAGTTGCTGACCGAACGCGTCGTCTGCGTTGATCACCGCGTGCTTCAAGCGGCCCTTGGTGAACAACTTCGCTTTCGCCTCGCCATATGCGGCCATCGTGCCGTGATAATCGAGATGATCGCGCGTGAGATTGGTGTATACCGCGACATCGTATTTAATATCCGCAACACGCCCCTGATCGAGACCGTGGCTGGACACCTCCATCGCGCACGCCACCGCGCCTTGTGTCACGTATTCGCGCAGCTGGCGTTGCAACGCGACTGCATCCGGCGTGGTGTTGTCCGATGGCTTGAGTTGCCCACTGTTACTGTCAACAAGACCGTTGCCGATGGTGCCAAGTACTGCGGATTTTCTGCCCGCGCGCTCAAGGCTCTGTGCGATCCATTGTGCGACAGAAGTTTTTCCATTGGTGCCGGTCACACCAGTCATCCAGAGCGCATCGGACGGATGACCGTATATGTATCCTGCAATCTGGCTGGCATGGATTTTCAAGTTCGGCACGGCAAGGCTTGGTACTTTCCAGCCGCTTTTCCACTCAAAGTTGGCCGGGTCGTACAAGACAGCGGAAGCGCCGCGCACAATGGCGTCTTCGATGAAATCACGACCATCGCGCGTCGCACCGCGATAGGCGAGAAAACATGCGCCGCGCCGCGCGTCACGACTATTCACAGTCGCATCTTCGATCTGCGCGGGTATCGCAGCGATCGCGTTTGAAAGTTCTATCGGCGTGAAGTCGGGCGCCAAAACAGTTCCGGAATGCATCAATGGAGCTTCCACCATTAACCGCGCTCCTTCGGATTGCTGATAGTTGCCGCCGGAACAGCACTGGCTTCACGCAACGATTCGGCATCCGGCGCAACACCGGACATCCGCAATGCCTGCGACATCACATTCGAAAATACGGGTGCAGATACATCACCGCCGAAATGTTTGCCTGCTGACGGCTCATCGATTGTCACGACGATGATGTAACGCGGGTTCGACACCGGTCCATAACCAATGAACGAGGAGCGGTAAAGATTTTCCGCGTATTGGCCGTTGACGAGCTTGTAGGCCGTTCCGGTTTTGCCGGCGACGCGATAGCCCGGGACTTGGCCCTTGGTGGCCGTACCACCCTGCTCGGTCACTGTTTCGAGCATCTGCGCCATCGCCTTCGCGGTTTTGGACGAAACGATTTGCTTGCCGATCACGTCGCCCTCGCGCTTCAAAAACGTGACCGGTAGCAATACGCCGTCATTGGTAAATATCGTGTAAGCGCGCGCCAATTGAATCGCACTCACCGATACCCCGTAGCCATAGCCCATCGTCGCTTGCTCGATCGGCTTCCATGTCTTGACAGGGCGCAACCGGCCTGTCGCCTCGCCCGGAAATCCGGTTTTTGGTGCGACCCCAAATCCGAGCTCGCTATACATATTCCACAATTGCTCGGACGGGAGTTGCAACGCGATCTTCGCGGTGCCGATGTTGCTCGATGTCTTGATGATTTCCGAGACGGTGAGCTGGCTGGAACGATGAGGTAAATCGGTAATGGTCTTGGTGCCGATGGTGAGTCCGGGGCCAGTGGTAATCACAGTATTGGGTTTGACAATGCCTGCTTCAAGCGCCGCCGATACAGCAAATGGCTTGAACGTAGAGCCGGGCTCAAAGACATCGGTGATACTGCGATTTCTCATCTGCGCTGTTTGCACATGTGCGCGATTGTTTGGATTGAAGTCAGGCTGATTCACCAGCGCCAATATTTCGCCGGTCTTTGCATCTAGCATCACCAGCGCACCACCCTTGGCTTTATTGGCTTCCACCGCTGCCTTTAACTCGCGATGCACCAGGTTCTGAAAACGCTCATCTATCGATAGCTTGAGCGGCTTGCCTTCGCGCGGTGCTTTCAGATTTTCAATGTCTTCGACTACACGGCCTTTGCGATCCTTGATCACGCGTTTTTGTCCGGTGGCGCCGGCAAGCATGGCCTGCTGCGCCAGCTCGATACCTTCCTGCCCTTGATCGTCTAAGCCGGTAAAGCCGATAACGTGCGCCGTGACATCGCCGGACGGATAGAAACGACGGAATTCTCGTTGCTGAAATACGCCAGGAATTTTTAGCGCCATCACACGCGCTGCCTGCTCAGGGGAAAGTTGGCGTTTGAGCCACACGAAATTCTTGCCGCTATCAGCAATTTTCTCGGCGAGCAGCTTTCGATCCATGCTGAGTGCACTTGCCAGCTTGGCCACTTGCGATGCATCTGCTTCAATATCCACCGGGCTCGCCCAGATGGATTCGACTGGCGTGGAAATCGCCAGCGGCTTCCCATGTCGATCCATCACTGCGCCGCGTGACGCAGGCATATCGACAACGCGAACGAACCTCGCCTCCCCCTTTGCTTGCAGGAAAACGTTATTGAGTGCCTGCAGATAAAACGCACGACCGAGAAGAATGACGAATCCACTCAGGCAAAGCAGCAGCACAACGCGCGACCGCCAGCCTTCAAGTTTTAGGCGTAGGCTTGGTTCAAGACGTTTGGACGTGAAGCGCATATTATTTCCCGTCCGCTTTGCGATCTGCAGTCGCAGGCACTTCGCTGTCCAGCACCACGATCACGGTTTTTTTTGCGTCAGGCTGCTTCATGCCCAACTCTTGCGCCGCCTTTTGTTCAATACGCCTGCCCGCTCCTTGCGTCTGCGCCTCGATTTGTAATTCGCGCCACTCGCTATCGAGCTTGCGCTCCGATTCCTGTTCCGCCTGCAGCTCGGTAAAGTATTTACGCGCCTTGTGTTGCGATGTCACCACCGAAAGCGCGCAGCCGATTAACACCAGCAGCAGTAATGTGTTTAGCCTCGTCACAGTTTTTCGGCCGACCGCATGATGGCTGAGCGCGCGCGCGGATTGGCAGCAATCTCGACAGCGGTCGGCTTTACCGGTTTACCCATAATGCGCAACGTCGCATCGTTGACTTCATTAGCGCGTATCGGCAATTTTGAGGGTAGGTGGTCCGCCTTCGCCGCGTTTCGCATAAAACGCTTGACGATCCGGTCTTCCAGAGAATGAAACGCGATCACCACTAACTTGCCTCCAGTCCGCAAGCCCGTAACGGCCTGCGGTAAAACTTGCTCTACCTCTTCAAGCTCTTGATTGATGAAAATCCGAAGAGCCTGAAACGTGCGGGTTGCGGGGTTTTGGCCCGGCTCGCGCGTCCTGACGGTTTTACCCACGAGCTCGGCAAGCTCGCGCGTCGTCCGAATACGTCCGATGACCCTTGCCGCAACAACCGCTCTTGCAATCTGCCTAGCAAACCGTTCTTCACCATAGCGCCAGAT
>JANOQY010000384.1:0-35866 GCA_031414995.1 Betaproteobacteria bacterium | reverse complement strand
CGACGCTTAAAAATAAACTAAATTTAAATAATTTTTTAAGATTTTTGGTTGGAAATAATTTCCAACCAATAAAAACACACGCCCGCGATTGCGGGCGTTTCTTTTTGTAGATTTGGAGAGAGTCTTTTACGCGTAGCTGCGTAACTGGCGCGAAAACTGTTGCAACTGGGCAATGCCGGTGGCTTCGGCCCGCTTGCACCAATCTTCCAACTTGGCGACCAACTCTTCCTTGGACAGAGTGGAGCGCTCCCACAGCTTGGCAAGATCCTGCCGCAGTGAGTAAACCGTCTCCAATACCGTGCTGTGCTTCAACGTCTCATTCAATGTCGCGCGCTGCTCGGCAGTCAGCTGATCAGCATCCGTCTTGAGCCATTGCCGAAAGCTCTTCACGGCCTTGCGCTCGCGCAGGCTGGTCAATGAAGGGGCGACGCCATCCGCGCGCAGGCGGTTGATTTCTGCGGCACAGGTCGATTTCAATGTGCGCGTGTATTTGGTGACGATTTCGTAGCGATGTGCGATCACCGCGTGCAGGGTTTCTGCGTCGCAGACCATTTTGTTCAAATCAAAACGCGGACGCGGCGCAACCTTCTTTACCTTCGCCAAGCCCAGAAACGCAAGAATGTTGATATAAAGCCAGCCAAGATCAAACTCGTACCAGCGCATCGAAAAGCGCGCGGAAGTCGGGAATGCGTGGTGGTTATTGTGCAGCTCTTCACCACCGATCCAGAATGCGATTGGCGTGATGTTGGTGCTGGTGTCATTGACCGTGTAATGGCGATAGCCCCAATAGTGGCCCACGCCGTTAATGATGCCGGCCGCATGAAACGGAATCCAGGACATTTGCGCCGCCCAGATTGCGGCGCCGATTGGCCCAAACAGAATCAAGTTCGTGACCAGCATCAGCCCAACGCCCTGCCAGCTAAACGCGGCATAAACGTTGCGTTCCATCCAGTCATCCGGCGTGCCGTGGCCGTATTTTTCCATCGTCTCCGGTTTCTTGGATTCGACGCGATAAAGCTCTGCACCTTGCGTGACAACTTTCTTGATGCCATAAATCTGCGGGCTGTGCGGGTCTTCCGCTGTCTCGCATTTGGCGTGATGCTTGCGATGAATCGACACCCATTCCTTGGTCACTTGCCCGGTGGTGAGCCACAACCAGAATCGGAAAAAATGACTCGGGATCGCGTGCAAATCCAAACCACGATGCGCCTGCGCCCGATGCAGATAGATGGTCACGGCCGCAATCGTCACGTGGGTGAGAATGAGGGTGACGACGATGTAGCCCCACCATGGCAGATCAATCAGGCCGGTCGCGAAAAAATCAGGAATATTTACCAAGTGTGCTCCGTGGAAGGAATCAACTGCAAATAAGAAATCAAATGCCAATAAACCATATGGGGACAGTTTACGCTGAAACGCGTTTATTGACAGTTAATTTGTGTAAACAATTGATTATTAGCGACTATTTTTGTTGCGGCGTCACCGCTGGTGCAGGCTCCTGCAACTCTTGATCAGGGGTGTCGCCGAGGATGCGGATTTCCCGCTGCGGATACGGGATATCGATGCCTGCCTCGCGGAACGCGCGCAACACGGCGATAAAAATATCGGATCGAAGCGAGCTTTGCCCTTGTTCGGCATCGCGAATCCAGGTGGTCAGTTCAAGTTCGATGCCGTTGTCGCCAAGATTCTTGATCAGGACCGTCGCCTCGGGCGCAGCCTGCACGCGCGATTGCGCCTTGCCAGCGGCAAGCAACAATGCCATCGCCTGCTCGGCATCGTTCTGGTAAGAAATGGTCACCAATGTCTTGACTGACACCGTGCGGTCGGTGAATGAATGATTGAGCACGAGGCTGCTGATGATGCTGTCATTGGGGATGATCGCCTCGGTGCCATCAAGCCCGCGCACGACCGTGTAGCGCGCCCGAATATCGGAAACCACGCCGTGACGCTCGCTGATCGTCACCAGATCACCTGGTCGAATGGAGCGATCAAGCAGGATCACGAAGCCACTCACATAATTGCTGGCAATTTTTTGCAGTCCCAGACCCAAGCCCACGCCAAGCGCGCCGCCAAATACCGAGAGCACGGTGATATCGATGCCCATCAGCGGCAGTGCGATCAAAATGGCGATCACAAAGGCCAGCGCACGAATCAGCTTTCCTGCGAATACGCGCATGCTCATGTCGATGCTCTGCGACTTCATCACCCGCTTTTCAATCACGACTGACAAGGTCAGCGCGATTGCCAATGTCAGCAGCAGCGAAATCATCGCGTGAACAACGAGCAGCAGGGTAATTTTTTGCTTGCCGACGGCGAAGCTCACGTCATCGAGTGCCGCACTTATTTCCGGTGTCAGGCCGGTGAGGTAAAGAGCCGCAAAGCCCCAAATGGTGAACGCAATCGCGCGCTCAGAGGCCTTCAAAAGCGGGCTTACGGGAAACAGGTGTCGCAACAGATATAGCGAGAGCCGGATCAGCGCAAATGACGCGACCAACAGCACAGCCACGCTCAAGATTGGCACTGGTTGCGGATGCGGCAAAACGCGCACAAAAATAATTTTCGCCAGCCCAATAAAAACCAGTGCCAGAAGCGGCAACACAATGCGATTTACGCTGCCCGCGCCAATTTTCATTGCGCCGGGTAAAAGACCGTCAGGAATTTTCTCGCGGACTAGTCGTGACAGCAGCCATGCCGACATAAAACAAATCGCGATGATGCCGAGCTGAGTCCACCCGATTGGTGTACCGACTTGATTCAGTAGCGTATCGAAGTTCTGCGAAAAAATTTGCACGATGACAAAACCGGCGACGAAACCCGTCGAGGATTATTTCGCCCGTTCCATGACGGCGGCGAAAAAACCATCAGTCGCGTGTTGTTGTGGACTCAAACGGAAATAAATACCCTGATCCTTGATCGGCACTTTCAGGCGCTCGAAAATCTTGTTAATATCAATGAGCTTGAACTGCGGATGCTTGGCCAGAAACGCATCGATAATCGTTTCGTTTTCTTCAGTGAGGAAGCTGCATGTCGCGTACACCAGTCGGCCACCCGGTTTCACCAATCGCGCTGCCGACTGGAGAATCGAGGCTTGCTTGACGTTCAACTCGGCCAGCGATTGTTCTGACTGACGATATTTCAAATCCGGATTGCGGCGCAACGTTCCCAAACCGGTACACGGCGCGTCGACCAGCACGCGATCAATCTTGCCAGCGAGACGTTTGATCTTGGTATCGTTTTCAGAATCAATCTTTTGCGGCATCACGTTCGACAGGCCGGAGCGTTTCAGGCGCGGGCTGAGATTAGTGAGCCGTTTTTCTGAAACGTCCATGGCGTAAACCCTGCCTGTGGAGCCCATCATGGCGGCCAGTAACAATGACTTTCCACCCGCGCCAGCACAAAAATCGACCACCATTTCGCCGCGCTTGGGTTCCATTAGCATGCCCAGCAGTTGGCTGCCTTCGTCCTGTACTTCGATGAAGCCTTCCAGAAATGCCGGGTGCTTGGCCAAGGCAACTTTGGTTTCTAGGCGGATACCGATGGGCGACCACGGTGTTGCCGCACAAACAATGCCGTCGCGTTGCAAGAGCTTCATGACCGCGTCGCGCTTGGCTTTGGCGGTATTGACGCGCAGGTCAAGCGGCGCGGGATTCATCATGCTGCGGCCGAGCGTGAGAATGTCTTTGTCGCTCATGCTGAGCTTTAGGTGGGCGACCACCCAATCGGGCAATTCCGCTTCGATCCCCAGCGATGTTTTCTTGGGAACGAAATGTTTGGTATCGGCCAGCCACGTGACTTCGGCTTTTTTCAACACATTCGTCAGTTCGCGTGAGCTCATACCCTGATAGCGGGTGAGGGCGAGCAGGGCCATCTTGCGCGGGACGCCGTCGGTGGCGATGGCCTCGATGGCGCGGCGATGGCGCAGCACTGCATAAACGGTCTCGGCGATGATCGCGCGGTCACGCACGCCAAGTTTGGCGTGTTCCTTGAAGAATCGCTTGAGCTGAACATCAGCCGGCGACGTGAGGGGCAACACGATTGTCAGCGCTTCAACGAGCGTATTGAATTGGGCAGGAGTAAATGACATCAGGCAGGGGTGGCGCTCAGGAGGGCGCTTTAAGGATGCTTCAACCCAGCATTATGGCGTAGAGGTGATGTTTGTCGCAATCAATTCCGCAGGGAAGCGATCGACAAAGAACTTTAGCTTGACCGGCAGATAGTGGTATTTGGGCGATAACCACACCTCATAACTATCGCGCAGCTCACTCGTTTCACGCACCAAATGGACTGTTTCCACAGGGCCAAGGCGCGTCTCAATGGTCGATTCGCCCGCCTTTTTAAACGTGTAACGGTTAACCCCCCGGGCGTTGGTGACCAATATATTGAGCCGATCGTCAGCAGTTTTGAGTTTTACCGCCTCAACGGCCAATTGGAACAAAAAGCTCTGGGTGTCCTGCAAATTCGGGGGCATCGGAAGCACGCGGGAGTTTGTGCCGCGCGACAACTTGATTTCCTTGGTCGCGCGCTGAAATTCAACCGTTTCTGCCTCCCGATCACCACGGCGGATGCTGAATTGCGCAGGTTCAAGGCCTGTCGATGTCACCGTGCCGGTACTTTGCTGGGTGATGGTCCCGGCGAACATATTGATAAAAAAACCTTCCGCCTGAATGGTGCTCACAAACTCGTATTTCGCGCCGTCCCGCGTCCATTTGTAATGCGCCACGCCGTCCGCGACGCTGGTGGTGGCCCGGTAGGCGATGGAAACGCGACTGGGTAAATCCATCGCTGGGGCCGCAATGATTTCTGGTGCAAGTACGTCGGCTGGTACGGATTTTTCTGCGACGACAGGTGCCGTTTCGCTTGTGGTCGGAATGGCTGCCGTTGCAGCGGGCGGCGCAGAATTCTTGTCACCAGTCGCATCTACGGCAGTGGCGGGGCCAATGTCATCACCCGCAGCCGCGCGCTCGACCGCAATTGCGTTTTCAGGTGCAGCGAACGTGGCCTCAGATTTTGGCGTCGGCAAGGGCCGTGGCGCACGTGGGCGGGCGGATGTTTTTTTGGGAACAACATTAGCCGCAACAGGTTCCACAACCGATGCGGGAACGGCAATCGGATTTAGTACTGCGTTGAATTGCAGCGTTTCAGGGCGCTGCCACGCGTGAAACCAAATTGGCGTACCGACGGTTGCGATCAAATGTAGAGCCGCAGACGCGCCAAGTGCGATCAACAACTTCCGATATGTCCGCAGCCAGTCTGCCATGCCGGTCGTTGCTGTGAATTTGCGAATCAAGAACATATTATTTCGTAGATCGCCCACCTCACCCCCGACCCCTCTCCCGGCGGGGAGAGGGGAGCAAAATGTTCCCTTCTCCCGCAAGCGGGAGAAGGGCTAGGGATGAGGGTGGCGCGGGCTTTCTGGCTAATAAATGCTCCGGAAGCCGCGCCAGTGCTTGACTTTGTAAATTTTCACTGTTGTTTGTAGACATCAAAGAATGGCGTGCTTTTATCTGTGCAATACCAGTGCTGCTGATGGTCACGATACCACGCTCGATAAATGTCACAATGCGCGTTCTCAACTTGCCCGCGCCCGCCCGCGTTTGCCACCAACATGCTTAGTAAAATTTTCAAGAAGAACGAAACGCCACCCCCTTCAACGCCAGCGCCCAAGCAGCCTGCAGCACCAACGCCTGCGCAAATTGCCGCGCAGGCAGCTGACAAAATCGTGTGGGAAAGTAAATTGCAAGCAGCACTTGGCGATGACGTCGCGTTACTCGCCATCGCGAAGGAATCGCCGTTGATCGACATCAAGCACGCAGCCGTCGAAGCATTGACCGGTGAAGATGCACTCAAACGTGCTGAGCGCGAATTTCGCGATCACGACCGGCGTGTGCATCGCACCGCCAAGCAGCGCCATGAAGCCTTGGTGAACCGGCGCGTCATGGGCGTGAGTGCGTCCAAGCTGATTGAAACGGCGGCGGTGTTGTTGCACGAGCCAACAATCCCGGCCAATCGATTGGTGGAGCTTGACCGTGCGTGGACGGCGCTGGATGCGACCATGCTGGACGAAAAACTCGTCGCCGACTATCAAGCGCTGTGGGCAAAACTTTCCGCGCTCACACGCGAGCGTGGCGAGCAGCAACTGCAAGCCAAACGCTGGATGGCCGAAGCGGAACCGGCGCTGGCGCAATTGTCGGCGCTGTGCGCGCATGTTGCCAGCGGCACGCAGGAGCGCTCGGAATTTGCTTACACGCGCGGCATTGTCGATGCGGTATTGGCCACTGCGCCCAGCACATCGGTCAATGCGCAGGCCGCGCAAATCGAAGCCAAGTCTGCCGAACTGCAACGCGCCCTGCAATTGGCCGCCGTGATCGACACGCGGTTGGCACTGCTAGAAGAATTGCAGCAGCCGTTGCCGCCGGCAGTTGATAGCCCCGTTGTTGAGACAACTCATACCACTGAGGCGACAGCCGTCGCAGAAGTCGTCGTTGCGCCCAAGACACCATCGCCAGCGGCACGCTGGCGCGCGCTCCCGCAGGCGGCTGACACCAATATCGCCGCGATTCTCGAGGCACGTTTCGCGCAATGGCAAACCGAAAAATCTGATGCCAGGCAAGCGCGTACAACTGAAGCCAGACAACACGCCAAGGATGAAAGTAAAGCGGCGAAACAAGTGCGCACCGACGCACTTGCTGTAGTCGTCACCGGTTTGGTTGAACAGGCTGAAGCTGCGCTCGCAGGCGGCCATCTCGCTGAAGCGACCAAATTTCTTACCGCCATCGATGACGCCTGCAACAATGCGAAAGGCGTTGCCGTTGAAAAAAACTTGCAGACGCGTATCGAAACATTGCAAGGCGAAACCGCGCGCCTCAAAGGCTGGCAGCATTGGGGCGGCGGACGGGTGCGCGACGATCTCGTCGTTGAAGCCGAAGCGCTTGCAAAGGCCAGCACCGCCGAAAAAATTGCCATCAAACAACACGCCGATGCCATCGAGAATTTACGCAACCGCTGGAAAGAGCTGGACAAGTTGGCTGCGGCCACCAGCCGACCGCTGTGGCAGCGTTTTGATGCCGCGTTGAAAACGGCGTTTTTGCCGGTAGGCGCGCATCTGGCAAAATTAAAAGCCGTTCGACAGGAAAATCTCGCCGCACGAAATACGCTGCTGGACAATCTCGATGCGGTGAAGATTACCGAGGAGGGCGCAGATGCAGCGTTCGCCGCAGCTCCTGCTACTACCCCCGATTGGCGGGTACTGGCGCGTGCCATTGAGAATTTCCAAACCGAATGGCGCAAATGCGGACCGATCGAACACACGGTGCCGCACAAGGCACAGGCTGCACTCGCCGCGCGCATGAAAAACAGCCTCGCACGACTCGATGCGCCTTTGTCGGAAGCGCGGCGTGTGGCGCAACTGGAGCGTGAAAAACTGATTGCGCGCGCCAATTTGCTAGGTGCTGACACCAAAAATCGTGACGTGATCACCAAGGTGCGCGAACTGCAAACAGAATGGCAGGCACACGCCAAATCGTTGCCGTTGATGCGTCAGGTTGAAAACGCGTTATGGAACCAATTCAAAACCGCGACCGACGCCGTTTTCACGCAGCGGGATGCAATCCACACCGCACGCGATGCCGAGTTCAAAGCCAATCAGGTGACACGGGAGGCATTGATCGCACGCCTTGCAGCGCTGACTGCCGATACACCCGCAGGCGAAATTAAACGCACCGTGTCGGATGTTGACAGCGAATGGCGCAAGTGTGGCGACGCGCCACGCGCTGAATCCGCAAAGCTCGACGCCAAATTTCGCACGGCGCGCGACACCGCCCAACAATATCTGGCGGGCAGCGCCAAACGCGGCTGGCACAACGTCTGCGATGCGCTTGATGCAAAGTTGGCGCTCTGCGTGGAGGTTGAATCTGCCGCGGTGCCCGACGACGTATCTGCGCGCTGGGCGGCGTTACCTGCGCTGCCGACGGTGTGGGAAAAAGCATTGAGCGCGCGACTGGCTGCAGCACCAAATGCACAAACCTCCAAGGACGCGGATATCGATGAAGAGCTGGAGGAAGAACGTCTGGAAACAGCGGCCATGCAAATTCTGCAATTGGAAGCCGCATTGGATTTGGATTCTCCACCCGCATTTCAGGCAGCGCGACGCGATCTCAAATTGCGCGCCATGAAAGCGGCCATCGAGGCGCGGCAATCCGTCACGATTACGAACGCCGATATCGAACGCTTGCTCGGTGACGTGATCGCCCAGCCGAGGATGGACGCGACCAGCATTGGGCGCATCAACAATATCCTCGCGGCGATCCGCAATAAACCCTTGCGCTAGGTTGTTCGTTGCAATGAGTCGAACACAAGCCATTGAATCCATCGCGGGCCATGCAGATTTTCGGTCGCTCGCAAGCATTCGCGGGATTCACGTTGAGCTGCGTTACGCAACGGCGAATAATTTTGTCGGTCGCGATCTCTATTCCCCATTCGACTGTGCGTGGCTGCATCGGCATGCGGCCCAAGGGCTGGAAAAAACGGTTGCGTGGCTCGCGCTGCGACGCGCAGACGTAAGCCTGCTCGTGCTCGATGCGTTACGTCCGCAGCGCGTGCAAGAAGAATTATGGGCAGCCTTGCAAGGCACCGATTTGCTCGGCTATCTCGCCAATCCAGTGCGCGGCTCGATTCATTCATTCGGCATGGCCATCGATATTACGCTCGTCGATCAACAGGGAAAAGAGCTCGATATGGGTACGCCGTTTGATGATCTAAGCGAACGCTCGCATCCCGCGCTTGAGGGCGCCATGCTGTCGCGTGGGGAATTGACCGCCGCACAAATTGCCAACCGCCAATTGCTGCGCGACGCCATGCAGCAAGGCGGATTCAAGGGCATCAACAGCGAGTGGTGGCATTTCGATTGCGGCGATCGCGATGTGGTGAGGGCGGAATACACGCGGGTTTCGTGACTGTCGGTGTTGTTATATAGCGACTTCAAGAAAATAACGCCAACACCCCATCCAGCCCCACGTGATTGATCGCCACATTCGCCTGCGCCTGCACCACCGGCTTGGCGCGATAGGCGACCGACAATCCCGCCTCATTCATCATCTTCAAATCGTTCGCGCCATCGCCCATTGCGATGCAGCGTTCGCGCGGAAGCGATAGTGCGGCTGCGGCTTCGCGCAAATGGCGCGCTTTGCTGTCGGCATCACAAAGGGGTCCGATCACGTTACCGGTGAGTTTGCCGTTGATGATCTCGAGTGTGTTGGAAAAGGCGTAGTCGATATCGAGCCGTGCCTGCAGCCGTTCGGTAAAAAACGTGAATCCGCCAGAAACCAGCAGCAGTTTGATGCGGTGTTTTTTTGCAGCAGCGATGAGCGGAATGGCACCCGGCGAAAGCTTCAGGCGTTGGTCGTAAACCTGTTGCAGCGCAGATTCCTCCAGCCCGACCAATAGCGCCACGCGCTGACGGAGACTTTCCGGCCAATCGATCTCGCCGCGCATCGCGCTCGCCGTTACTGCGGAAACTTCCGCTTTCTTGCCGATGAAATCGGCGATCTCATCGATGCATTCGATGGTGATGAGCGTGGAATCCATGTCCATCGCCAACAAGCCGATGTCGGAAAATTTTCGCGCAGAGGGAACAAAAGCGAAATCGAGTTGTGCGGCTTCGCAATGTTTTCGGACAGCCGCGCGGATATCAGCACCGCCATCAGACTGGGCCAGACGAAACGCCTGATGGGCAACGTGCTCAATGCGTTCAATGCCATTGGCCGACGCCATCGCGTGCAGTGCCCGCAGATCTGCACTGGCGATGTCCTCACCTTGAATGATGAGGTCGGTGCTCATGCTGCAGCCGTCGCAGCGCTTACAGGGGCGGGTGCCAGTTCACGCAAAATATTCTTAATTTCGGTCACCCGGTCGCGCACGTTCTCAAGCGCTTTTTCGATGCGCAGCTTGTCCTGCCCGGCAAGTTTGTAATGACGCCTTTGCTGGACAAGGTGGATCACGCGGTGCGGATGAATCGGCGTATCGGTGCCGAATTGCACGGTGATGGCTTGCGCGCTCGCATCGATCTTGAGTAAATCCAGCGGCTTGCCAAGGATGCGCAGACGATGGCAATCCACGAGCGTTTGCGTGGGCATGGGCAGCAAACCAAAACGGTCGATCAACTCCTCCTGCAACTGATCCAGCGCCAACTCATCGCTACAATTGGCCAGGCGTTTGTAGATCACCAACCGCTCATGCACGTCACCGCAATACGTTTCTGGCAGCAATGCGGGTGTGTGCAAATTGATCTCCGTGGCGACATTCAAGGGCCGCATCAAATCCGGCTCGCGCCCGGCTTTGAGCGACTTCACCGCCGCATTCAGCATGTCCGAGTACAGGGTAAATCCAATATCCTGAATGCCGCCGGACTGTGAATCACCAAGTACTTCGCCTGCGCCGCGAATTTCAAGATCGTGCATCGCCAGATAAAAGCCTGCGCCCAAGTCTTCCATCATCTGGATCGCCTCAAGGCGTTTCTTGGCGTTCGCATTCAACGCTTCCGCAGGCGGCGTGAGAAGGTACGCGTACGCCTGATGGTGCGAGCGCCCGACGCGGCCCCGCAACTGATGCAATTGCGCAAGCCCGAACTTATCGGCGCGATGGATCAGGATGGTGTTGGCAGTTGGTACGTCAATACCGGTTTCAATAATGGTCGAACAGAGCAACACGTTTGAGCGCTGATGGTAAAAATCGCGCATCACGCGTTCCAGCTCGCGCTCAGCCAACTGGCCGTGCGCAACGGCAATGCGCGCCTCCGGCAACAACTTGGTGAGGCGGTCATATTGGTTTTGAATCGTGTCAACTTCGTTGTAGAGATAGTAAGCCTGTCCGCCGCGTTTTAATTCACGCATCACCGCTTCAACGACGATGCCGTCAGAAAGCGGGTTCACGAATGTTTTGATGGCGAGTCGTCTTTGTGGCGCGGTCGCGATTACCGAAAAATCGCGCAGACCTTCGAGCGACATGGCGAGCGTGCGTGGAATCGGCGTCGCCGTTAACGTCAATACATCGACTTCTGTGCGCAACGCCTTCAGGGCTTCTTTTTGCCGCACACCGAAGCGATGTTCTTCATCGAGAATCACCAGCCCAAGATTTTTGAACACCACATCTTTTTGTATCAGCTTGTGCGTACCGATGGCGATGTCGATAGTGCCGTCGGCGATACCTTTCATTGCGAGCGTTGTTTCCTTTGCAGAGCGAAACCGCGAGAACTCGGCAATCTTCACCGGCCACTCGGCAAAGCGATCCGAAAAATTCTGAAAATGCTGTTCAGCCAGCAATGTGGTCGGCACCAAGATGGCGACCTGTTTTCCTGCGGCCACGGCAATGAATGCTGCACGCAACGCGACCTCTGTTTTGCCGAATCCTACATCGCCGCATACCAGGCGATCCATTGGTTTGCCCGATGTCATGTCAGCCATCACTGCCTTGATGGCTGCGGCTTGATCGGGCGTTTCTTCAAATGGGAAGGTGGCCGAAAACGCGTCGAATTCATTGAGCTTCAGCGGAAATGCAAATCCTTGCCGCGCGGCGCGGCGGGCGTAAAGATTCAGCAATTCCGCTGCTGTATCGCGCACTTGTTGCGCGGCCTTTTTGCGGGCTTTCTCCCACTGGCCGCTGCCCAGCTTATGCAACGGTGCTGAATCAGGATTGGCACCGGTGTAGCGTGATATGACCGAAAGCTGCGCGACCGGCACAAATAGTTTGTCGGTGCCGACGTAATGCAGTTCCAGAAATTCCTGTGCGCCTTCGCCCAGGTCCATCGTGACGAGACCGGCATAGCGACCGATGCCATGCTGTTCGTGCACGACTGGATCGCCGATCTTTACCTCGGCGAGATCACGCAGCATGCCCTCGGTACTGGTGCGTGATTTTTCGCGGCGGCGCGATTGTTTTACCTCAGACGCATACAACTCGTTTTCGGTGATGATCGCCAGGCGCTCATCAGGCACGACGAAGCCCGTCTGCAATGGCGTGAAGACGAGGCTGATCCTCTCAGGCGTCTGGATGAATGCTTCAAAGTCGTTGACTGGCGTGGCTTTCAGGCCATGTTCAAGCAAAAATTGTGTGACGGTTTCGCGCCGCCCCATGCCGTCGGCCGTGATGAGAATCCGGCCTTCAAACGCGGCCGCGAACGCGCGAAACTTTGTGAGGGGGTCTGTTGCGCGGCGGTCGACTTCCACCGCAGGCAATGCCAACGCCGGGCCGTATACCGTTGCACGATCACACTTTGCGAATGGCTTCATGCCGCCGAACAATTCATCGACGGCGAGAAAAATATCTTTCGGCGGCAGCAGCGGGCGATCTTTATCACCGCGCATTAACTCAAAACGGGATTGGGTGTCTTTCCAGAAATCTTCCGCGTGCGCGCTCACGTCACCATGCAGGAATATGCTGGTGGTTTCGGGAAGGTAGTCAAAGACGGTGGCGGTACTCTCAAAAAACAGCGGCAAATAATATTCAATGCCGTTCGGAGCCAGCCCGGCCGAAACATCTTTGTACATGCGGCTCTTCGATGGATCGCCCTCGAAACGATCACGGAAATTCTCGCGAAAACGATGCTGCCCGTCTTTATCCAGCGGAAACTCGCGGGCCGGCAGCAAGCGGATTTCGTTGACCGGATAAATGCTGCGTTGCGTATCGACGTCGAAGGTGCGGATCTGATCGACTTCATCGCCAAACAAATCCACGCGATAGGGCACCGAGCTGCCCATCGGAAAGAGATCAATCAAGCCGCCCCGCACCGCGTATTCGCCGGGTGCCATCACCTGCGTGGTGTTGGTGTAGCCGGCCAATGTAAGGTCGTTTCGTAAGCGTTCGAGATTCAAGCGTGATTTGATTTTGACAAAAAACGAGTGTCCGGCGAGGTACTCACGCGGACACAGACGCGTCATCGCCGTCGTGACAGGCACGATGCCGACATCGAATTGCCCTTGCGAAAAGTGATAGAGCGTTGCCAGGCGCTCTGATACCAGATCAGGATGCGGTGAGAAGTGATCGTAAGGCAGGGTTTCCCAATCGGGAAGACGGTGGACGCGCAACGTGGGCTGAAAAAATACAATTTCAGCCCGCAGCCGCTCTGCTTCCTGCGCACTGGCAGTGAGTACAAATAATGGGGAACCTTGTTTCGCGCCTTGTGCGGCACAGCGGGCGAGAAAGAGGGCGTCGGCAGAGCCGTGTGGCAACATATTTGGTGTGCTTTAGATGTTTATGGTGTGGCGCTACGGTTTGTCGTTTGTGGCGATGACAGCATCAATGTCATCGGCTAGAAACGGCAGCAGCATGGTGGTCAGTTCTGTCGCCGAACCGGTACGCTCGTTGCGATCTTTGGCCATCAGCGCATCGACGATAGGTTGATACGCGCGAATGCGTTTTGGCAACAACGGAATTTCGTCGTGAATGTGTTTATAAATTACTTGTGTCGCACTTTCTGCCGTGTAAGGTTGCTGGCCGGTGAGCATCTCAAAGAAAATCACACCCGCACTGTAGAGGTCACTGCGACCGTCGATTGCCAATCCCTGACCTTGCTCCGGACTCATGTAAAACGGGGAGCCCAGCACATCACCCGTCACGCGATTGCGCGCCACGTGTCCGAAACGGGTGGAAATATTGAAATCGATCAGCACGATTTCGTTCTCGCGAAAGAAAATATTTTCCGGCTTCAGGTCCATGTGGGCAAAGCTGCCCGAATGAAAACTGGCTAACGCGAGGCTTAGTTTATGCAGCACGCGTGCTGCCTCGCTAGGTGTCATTCCGGTCGCCAACTCTGCTGCGTCATCGGTTACCGACAGTCGGCGGCGCAAATCACCTCCGGACAGATATTCGAGCACCACGTACGGCCAAATGTCGGTTATGCCTGCGTCCAGATAGCGCACTACGCTGCGCCCGTTCAGGCTGCTGATGAAACGATAACGATCACAAAAGGCGCGCACCTCGGCGCTGTGCAGCGGTGCGGTCAATGGGATCTTGACGACCACGCGCTTGCGGTCTTCGATTCGCTCAGCATTAAAAACTTGCGTGAGGTTGCTGGCCGCTAGGGTGGAGACGAATTGAAAATGGGCAATGGCGATGGTGCTGCACTGGCCATTGGCAATGAAGCTGAACCGGCCAAACGTTCGCGTGTCCGGATATGGTGCCGACGCTTGCACGGTCGATGGCGCGCCTAACAATCGCGATACGGTGTCGATCAGGGAATGTTTGGAGAACGCGTCCTTGAACAGAACCGATGCGGCGCCGGATTCGATCAGCAACGCGACCTGCGGCTCAAGCTCGCGCGCGACCATCAATATTACCGGCGGGCATTTCTCACGTGCGAGCAGGCGTTGCAACGATGCGCGCGCCTCGCGAACGGTGCCGATTCCGCCGAGCAGAATTACATCGCTGTTGGTCCCAAAGGCGATGCCGACACCGCGTAGCGTTTCAGCAAACGGATCAACTTCTTCGACGACTGCGTTCGGCCATTGCGACAGCAGAAAAGCGCTGAGTACAGCGCGGTATCCGACTGAACCATCAATGACTGCAAAATTCAATTGCCGCGGTGTGACTTCCTCAGACATATTGATGCGTCATCGATAAAAGTGTGAAGCACCTTAACTTCACGCAACAACGACCGGAATCTTGCCGATCTTTGCGCGCCACTCGGCCGGGCCAGTCTTGTGTACAGCGTTACCCTGTGCGTCGACTGCTACCGTAACGGGCATGTCTTTGATATCAAATTCATGGATTGCCTCCATGCCCAAATCAGCGAAGGCAATTACGCGAGATCCGCGAATTGCCTTCGAGACGAGATAAGCAGCGCCACCGACGGCAATGCAATAAACCGCATGATGTTTTTTGATGGCTTCAACGCCTGTGGCACCGCGTTCCGATTTGCCGATCATGCCGATCAGGCCGGTGTTGGCCAACATTGATTCGGTGAAGCGATCCATGCGGGAGGCGGTAGTCGGGCCAGCCGGGCCGACCACTTCGTCGCGCACCGCATTGACCGGACCAACGTAATAAATAAAGCGGTTGGTGAAATCCACCGGCAATTTTTCGCCCTTGACGATCATGTCGGTCAGCCGTTTGTGCGCGGCATCGCGACCAGTCAAAATTTTGCCGGAGAGCAACAGGGTCTCACCAGATTTCCAGGTCGCAATTTCGGCTTTGTTAAGCGTATCGACATTGACACGACGGCTCGATTTGAAATCGAGCGCCAGTGTTGGCCAGTCTTCCAGCGAAGGTGGCGTGAGTACGGCAGGACCAGAACCATCGAGCGTGAAATGCACGTGCCGCGTTGCCGCGCAATTGGGTAGCAATGCAACCGGTTTCGACGCGGCATGCGTCGGGTAATCGTTGACCTTCACGTCCAGCACGGTCGATAGCCCGCCCAAGCCTTGTGCACCGATGCCCAGCGCGTTCACTTTGTTGAAAATTTCCAGCCGCAATTCTTCAGCACGATTGGCGGGTCCGCGCGCCTGCAACTGATGCATGTTGAACGGCTCCATCATTCCCCATTTGGCCATCAGCATGGCCTTCTCGGGGGAGCCACCGATGCCAAGCGACAACAAGCCCGGCGGACACCAATCGGCACCCATCGTCGGCACCATCGACAGCACCCAATCGACAATATTGTCAGACGGTAACAGCATGGCGAACTTGGATTTGTTTTCCGAACCCCCACCTTTGGCCGCGACAATCACTTCGACTTTATCGCCAGGGACAATTTCAATGTGGGTGACACCGGGCGTGTTGTCGCCGGTGTTCTTGCGCGTGCCATCCGGATCAACCAGCATCGAACCGCGCAGCGGATTATTGGCGTCCATATAAGCGCGGCGCACACCTTCGTTGACCATCTGCTCAGGCGTGAGCGGGCCTTCAAAACGCACATCCATGCCGACGCGAATGAAGGCAATCGCAATGCCGGTGTCCTGACAGATCGGGCGGTGACCCTCGGCGGCCATCCGCGAATTGATCAATATCTGCGCCATCGCGTCCTTGGCCGCTGGCGACTCTTCTTTCAGATATGCCTCGTGCAGCGCCTTGATGTAATCGACCGGGTGGTAATAACTGATGTACTGGAACCCATCGGCAACCGACGCGATGAAGTCTTCTTGTTTGATGGTGACCATGTCTAACCCCTAAAAATTGTCTACCTTGTGCTTGCCGCCATGCGCTGGTTTGCCACCGTCCATGATACGGTCGATCAACGCAATGGATAACGCAGAAAAAATGAACGCCATGTGGATGATGGTCTGCCACATCAGCGTGTGGGTGGTCAGCTTTTCGGCTTCGATGAAGGACTTCAGCAGGTGAATCGACGAGATGCCGATGATGGCTGTGGCCAGTTTGACCTTAAGTACTGCGGCGTTCACGTGGGACAGCCATTCCGGCTGGTCCGGATGGCCTTCGAGATGCATGCGTGAGACAAAAGTCTCGTAGCCGCCGACGATGACCATCACTAACAGGTTGGAGATCATGACCACGTCGATCAGGCCGAGCACCAACAGCATGATTTGGGCTTCGGTAATTTTCGGCCCTGCCTTGAAAAACGTACCATCGATGAGGTGCGTGAGTTCTACGCCGAATTGATAGACGTAAATGACCTGCGCGATGATAAGGCCGACGTACAGCGGCACCTGTAGCCAACGGCTCATGAAAATGAAGTTCGGCAGCGGCTTTAAAGGGCGCATCGGCGATTTATGTTGGTCCATGTTTTATCCGGAAAGAAAATAGCAAAACCCCGCAGAGCGGCTCTGCGAGGGATGAAAATGAATTGTGGGTCAGTCCAGTTACAGCGAGATTACGATGTTGAAACCGCGATCTTGGGACTGATTTCCCGCCGCAGAATCTTACCATTCTTGGTACGCGGGAAATCTTTCGCGAGGTAGATTCGTTTAGGCGCCTTGTAGCCCGCGAGATGCTTCAGACCATATTGATGCAGCAAGTCCGCGCTCAGTTCCGCACCCGGCTGCGCGATTACGTACGCAACCACGATGAGTTTGTCCTTTTCGATTTCCTCACCAACGCAGGCGCAGTCGGCCACCGCTGGATGTGATTTGAGTACGCGTTCGACTTCATAAGGCGAGACCCGATAGCCGAAGCTCTTGATGATGTCGTCCTTGCGGCCCAAAAACCAGAGGTAGCCGTCTTCATCAATCTTGGCGTAATCGCCGGTAAAAAAGTAACCGTCGTGCCGATACTTGGCGGTCTCCTCCGGCATATTCCAGTAGCGCAAAAACAGGCCAGGGTCCGATTCCGGCACAGCGATCATGCCTTCTTCGCCGTGCTGCACCGGTTGCAGGGAGTCTGGGTCGAGCAACTGGATCTCGTGCCCCGGTTGCGGGAAACCCGCTGATCCGGCGCGAATCGGACGATGGATGCTTTGCGAAAGATAGTAAGAAAATTCGCTCATGCCGACGGCTTCAAAAATTTCCATCCCGAAGCGGTCCCGCCATGCGGCCAGCATGTCGTCACTCAGGTGCTCGCCAGCACTCATGCACATGCGCAACGACGGCACTGTTTCCTTGTTCGCGGTTGTTTTCTGGATGATTTGCCGATAGATGGTTGGCACGCCGATAAAAATCGTTGCCTTGTGTTTAGCAATCAGGCGGGTCCACGTATTCGCGTCGTTCTTGCCTTCATGCACGATCACGGTTTTGCCACGATACAGCGGGTCCATCAATCCGGAGCCGAGCACGTAAGTCCAATTGAATTTGCCCGAGTGCAAAATGCGATCAACGCCGTTCGAATCAAAATTAAACCAATATTCTGACGCCGGTTCGCGGCCGATCAGGGCGCGATGCGCATGTAGCACACCTTTCGGGTAACCAGTAGTGCCGGAGGTGTAGACAAGATATGCCGGATCATTCGCGCGAGTCGCATGGGCTGCCGACCAGACGGTGATGGCGTCTAGCGCAGGCTTGAGATCAAGTGCTGCGACGGCAAGATTTTCGATGTATTTTCCCTTGCCCGACAGCAATACCAATTTCGCATCCTGCGCTTCGGTAACGCGAGTGCTAAGTTGCTCCCACATTGCGTGATCCATCACCAGCACTTTGGCGCCGGAATCTTTGGCCAGATACAACACTTCGTCCACCGTCAGCAGGGTGGAGGTGGGGACCGCGATACAGCCTGCTTTCATCGCGCCCAGAAATGCGGTCGGGTAATCGAGACTGTTGGGCAGGCGAATCAATATCCGGTCGCCCGGCACCACGCCACGTTGTCTCAAGAGCTGCGCAAATTGGCTCGAACGCTTGGCCAATTCACCGTAAGTCGCGGTGACGGTGCCGAATGTATCGTCCTCGACAATCATCGCCAGCCGTTCCTCAATCTCGGTGCCGAGGTGAGCATCGGTGCAGGCCACGCCGATGTTGAAAAATTCCGGGACGCGCCAAGTCCATGCGGGGAAAGGGGGAAAGGCGTGGGAGCGTGCATTCATGATGGCAATATTTGAATTCAAAAATGAAACTCTGTAACTGGCGATCTTATCAGGGCATTTATGGCTGAAGAGCCACGCCAGTGCTAGAGTTTAGCGATTTATAGCTGCGCTAAAGAATGACCCCGTACGGCCAGTTTTCCCGCACCACTTGCGCGGGTAATTTTTGCAACACTTCCATCGCAAACGCGGTATCGGCGTCCGCCAATGCGTGCAATGCGTGCGCACGTAGCAAGGTTTGCAGCGCTTTACCGAACATCGGCGGGTCGAGCATTTCTCCGTTGAATTTGATGGCACCACCGAGCAGCGCATCGGCTTCAATCGCCGCTTTTAGAATTGCGCTTTTGGTTTTGATGTCTGTCGGTGAGGGCGTGTAGGCGACCTTGCACGGGTGAATATGCGAAGGATGGATGACTTGCTTGCCGGTCATCCCCATCGCGGCTTCCTCACACGCATGGCCGTAGACCACGCGGCTTTCATCGTCGCCGTGCAGATCCAGCCAGCGCCTGACGTCGTTGGGCTCGACAAAATTTTCTGGCATGGTCGATTGACCGATCAACGTTTCTACCCCGCCGATGACGCCTTTACCGGCGATACGCGCCTCGAACAGCACCTGATTCATAAAGTAAGCCAGCTCTTCGGTCCAGCGGCGCGGCGTGATCTGGATGCCCATCGCTTTTGAAAAATCGTGGATACCGAACACCACGTGTTTGACGGTGGCGTATTGCATCAGGTCCGGCGCGATTTTGAGCGATTTCGGATGCTCGATGATGGGCTGGATCGTGATGCGGTGGTTCAGGCCGACCAGCACGGCAGATAGATCGCGAATTTCTGGCGACCCATAGGCTTCGCCCGCCTTTGCGAGCATGACGGCGTCAATGTGATCGGCCAAGTCGCGCACCATTTGCAGGTCTTTCTCGTATTCCTCGGTGCGGAATGGATTGATCCGCACCGCCACCTGCACTTCTTTGCGTTTGGGCATCTTTGGCAGTTCGCGACGCAGCAACTCGCGCGACATTTCCTTCTGGCGGCAGCCGTCTTCCAGATCGAAAATCAGCGTATGCGAGGTGGTGCCCCAGGCGTGTTTTTTGAAGCGTTGTGAAGCTTGTTCGAGGTCTTCGTAAAGGCCGAGCGCCGGCGCATATTTGACCGGCGGGTAGTAAATCTGGATGCCCGGCCAGTAATCGCCGAGTACGTCGGCTGAGGGGGCCAGTGCGCTCGATGAGTTGCTGGTAGGAACGGCTTCGGCAGCGGCATGTTTCATTGATTCTCTCCTGCGACCGGGTTGAGTAAGATCGGCCGAAAACAGTCTCAAATTACACGGAATGTTGCGCTGCGTCAACAACTCTTATAAAAGACATAAGATATGTTTATGAGGTCCGGCGTGTACTTTGTAAGCGTTTGGTAAGTTGCCGATGTTGTAATGAGGTTTCGGCACTAAAAAAAGCCGATATGCTATAAATTGATGCATTCAAGATGCGCTTTACATAAGGTACGAGGCGCACACGGCGCGCACCATCACGAGGAGAAGCAAATGTCGAGCATCGAGTCGGTATCGCACGAAAACCGCATTTTCAATCCACCCGAAAGTCTGGCGAGTCAGGCTAACATTGCCGGCATGCCTGCATACCAAGCGCTGTGCGCTGAAGCTGAAAAGGATTACGCGGGTTTTTGGGGTCGACTCGCGCGCGAAAACCTCGCCTGGCATAAGCCATTTACTGCGGTGCTCGATGAATCAAAAGCGCCGTTTTATCGCTGGTTTCACGACGGCGAACTGAATGCTTCGTATAACTGCCTTGACCGCAATCTCACCAATGGCAACGCCGACAAAACCGCGATCATTTTTGAAGCGGATGACGGTGCATCGACCAAAATTACTTACCGCGAACTTCATAAACGCGTTTGCAAATTTGCCAACGCGCTAAGAGCCAAAGGCATCAAGAAGGGCGACCGCGTCATCATCTATATGCCGATGACCATTGAGGGCGTGATCGCGATGCAGGCGTGTGCACGTATCGGCGCAATACATTCGGTCGTGTTCGGCGGGTTCTCCGCAAAATCCGTGAACGAACGCATTATCGATGCCGGTGCCGTTGCAGTCATCACGGCGGATGAGCAAATGCGTGGTGGCAAAGCGCTACCGATCAAAAATATCGTTGATGAAGCGCTCAGCATGGGCGGCTGTGAGCACATGAAAACCTGTGTCGTGTACAAGCGCACCGGGGGCACCATCAACATGACGGCCGGGCGAGACCATTGGTGGCACGATCTTGAAGCAGCCGGCGGTGATGTTTGCGAACCGGAATGGGTAAACGCCGAGCATCCGCTGTTTATTCTCTACACATCAGGTTCAACCGGAAAACCCAAGGGCATCCAGCATTCCACGGCAGGCTATTTGCTGTGGGCGCATGTGACGATGAAATGGACGTTCGACAACAAGCCCAACGATCTTTTTTGGTGTACCGCCGATATCGGCTGGGTGACGGGCCACTCCTATGTTGCCTATGGCCCGCTGTCGGTCGGTGGCACAGAGGTGGTGTTCGAAGGTGTGCCAACTTACCCGAACGCAGGTCGTTTCTGGGAGACGATTCAGAAGCACAAAGTCACCATATTTTATACCGCACCGACCGCCATTCGCTCCCTCATTAAAGCGGGCGAGGTCAATCCACAAACGCATCCGCGCAATTACGATTTGACGTCGCTGCGTATCCTGGGTTCGGTCGGCGAGCCGATCAACCCGGAAGCGTGGATGTGGTATTACGAAAACGTTGGCGGTGGACGCTGCCCGATTGTGGATACGTTTTGGCAGACCGAAACCGGCGGGCACATGATCACGCCGCTGCCGGGTGTGACGCCAATGAAGCCAGGGTCCTGCACACTGCCGCTGCCAGGTATCATGGCGGCGATTGTTGATGAAGTCGGCCACGATGTCGAGAACGGTAACGGTGGCATCCTGGTCGTGAAGCGTCCGTGGCCGTCGATGGTGCGCACCATCTGGAACGATCCCGAGCGGTTTCAAAAAACCTATTTCCCCGAAGAGCTCGGCGGCAAACTTTACCTTGCAGGCGATGGCGCGGTGCGTGACAGAGAGCACGGCTACTTCACAATCATGGGCCGCATTGATGATGTGCTGAACGTGTCAGGTCATCGACTTGGCACGATGGAAATCGAATCTGCGCTGGTCTCGAATTCGAGGTTGGTTGCTGAAGCAGCCGTGGTCGGACGCCCTGACGACATGACCGGTGAGGCGGTGTGTGCGTTTGTGGTGCTTAAAGGCGCGCGACCGACTGGCGACGAGGCCCAGGCCATCGCCAAGGAATTACGCGAGTGGGTGGCCAAAGAGATTGGCCCTATCGCCAAGCCTAAAGATATTCGTTTTGGCGACAATCTGCCGAAGACGCGTTCAGGCAAAATCATGCGCCGATTGTTACGCTCGATCGCAAAGAATGAGGAAATTACGCAGGATATTTCGACGCTGGAGAATCCGGCGATTCTTGAGCAGTTGAAACAGTCGATGTAGTTTGCGCTGCCATCATACGGCGATCGCAATGTTGGCAGTGGAAAAAAACTTTGCAACTCAAGCACTGGCGAGGCGTTCGGCGCAAATTTGGCCTGCGAACCTTGCCAGTGCTAGAGTTTCGTTTCTGATCGCTCTGCTCCAAGTCAGTCTGTCGTGCCCATGCAACCCGCGCCTTCGCTGATCGCTTCTACCGTCGAGGATCTGCGCCGGCATGCGCCGTTCGACGAGATGGAACTGGCGACGTTGCAGTATCTCGCAGGACATCTCTCACTTGTCTACTTCGCCACTGACCAAATACTCTTATCACCCGACGATGGTGTCGCCGTGCAGATGTATATCGTGCAGAAGGGGCGCATCCACGGCATCGAGTCCAATACCGATTCGTCGGGAGAATCTGTCCTGACGCTGAGCGAAGGCGAGTGTTTTCCTATCGGTGCACTGATCTCGCAGCGTGCCAGCGTCCTCAAGTTTGTCGCGGCGCAGGATTCGTTCTGTTATCAGCTGGCGCTTGCCGACTTCGAGCACGTGATGCATGTCTCCAAGCCGTTCCGTGATTTCGCGACGCTGCGCCTGGCGAATCTGCTGGAGCAATCGCGCCGTCGTATTCAGGGCCAGTACACTTCGCGCGTGTCGACGTTGCAGAGTCTTGCCAGTCCGCTGAAATCGATTATTCGCCGCGAACCCGTCACCGTGACACCGGATACGCCGATTCGCGACGTGCTGGAGCAGATGAAGACGCTCCGCATCGGTTCCGTTGTTATTGTGGCAGCCGACGCGCCAGGACAACCGGTGGGAATTTTCACCGAACGCGATGTCCTCGACCGGATCGCACTCGGCGGCATCCCGCAGGATGCGCCAATCGCCGAAGCCATGACGCCCAGTCCGTTTACGCTGCCCGGTCATGCCGCACTAGTTGATGCCGCACAGGCCATGGCGCGGTTCCGCTTCAGGCACGTACTGGTGATGGAGGAAGGGCGACTGATCGGCGTTGTTTCCGAACGTGATCTGTTTACGTTGCAGCGCCTTTCACCGGGCGAAATCGCAAAGTCGATTGAGCACGCGGAAAGCGCGGAAGCACTCACACGCGCTTCGCACGAGGTCAGGCGACTCGCAGGCGTACTGCTCGCGCAGGGTGTGGCTGCCGAACATCTCACCCAGTTTGTCACGACCCTGAACGATGCGTTGGCCGTTCGGGCGCTGGCGCTGGCGGCGCGCGAAAACGCGCCACCACCGACGCTGTGGTGCTGGATTGGCCTGGGCTCTGAGGGGCGGATGGAACAAACCCTCGCGACGGATCAGGACAATGCATTAATTTTTGAGCCTGTCGATAGCGAAAACCTCGCTGACACTCGAGCGGCGTTCATCCGCTTTGCCGGCAGCGCCAACCTGATTCTCGACCAATGCGGCTTTCCGCTCTGCAAAGGCGACATCATGGCGCGCAATCCCAAGTGGTGCCTCAGTACATCGGAATGGCGAAGAACATTCGCCGACTGGATTGCCACGCCACATCCGGAAGCCTTGCTGAACGCGGCAATTTTCTTCGATTTCCGTCCGCTTGCAGGCGATACCACAATCGCGGAGTCGCTCCGTCACTGGCTCAATCAACAGGTGCAGTCGCACACGACATTTTTTATGTTGATGGCGCAAAACGCGCTGCAAGTGCGGCCACCACTGGGCTTGTTGCGCGACTTCGTGCCCGACGACAGCGAACTCGAAGGCACCATCGACCTCAAGAAATTTGCCGCGCGACCATTCGTTGATGCCGCCCGCATCTTTGCACTTAAACATGGTGTATCCGCGTCGAACACGGCGGAACGCATTCGCCTCTGCGCACCCAGGATGCACATGCAAACCGAGGAAGCGGCGGCGATCATCGATGCCTTTCATTTCATTCAACTCCTGCGTCTGCGCAATCAGGAGGAAGCTGTTGGCCGCGATTCCGGCATCCCGGCAACCACAACACTCGATGGCAAGTTGGCGTTTCCGAATCGCATCAACCCCGACCAATTGAACGAGCTTGATCGGCGAATACTCAAGGAAGCACTGCGGCAGGCACGCAAACTGCAAAGTCGCCTGGAAATGGATTTTCTACATTGAGTTTCCTCGGTACACTGTTCGGTGCGCAGCGTAGTCCCCCGACACTTGCGGAGCCCGTGCACGCGGCAATCGCACGCTGGAATGCCATTGAACGGGACGATTTGCGCGGCCCCCTCGCCACCCAGCGCTGGCTGATCGTGGACGTTGAAACAACAGGATTGAACATGCAGCAGGACCGATTGATCGCGATCGGTGCGGTTGTCCTGGAAGGCGTCACGCTTCGTTTTGATCAGAGCTTTGAAGTCGTGCTAAGGCAATCAGTCCCGAGTGCCAGCGGCAATATCCTGATCCATCGCATCACCGGCAATGAGCAGACCGACGGCGTCGATCCGGCCGCTGCGCTCGCGGCTTTCCTGGATTTTTCCAGGCAGCTTCCATGCGTGGCCTTTCACGCGCAGTTTGATGAAACCATGTTGAAGCGCGCATTTAAAGAATTTCTCGGCATGGATTTTTCACCGCCGTTCATTGACCTCGCTTTTCTTGCGCCCGCGCTAGCCTCGGATGCGCCGACATCGCTTCAAAGCCTGGATGACTGGGTAGGGCATTTCTCGATTCCGATATATGCGCGCCACCGGGCTGTCGCTGACGCCGTCGGCACCGCACAGTTGTTCCAACTGCTCCTTCGGCGTGCGCAGACACAAAAGGTTGCGTCGGCATTCGCACTGTTAAAGCTTGCCAACGACCAGCGCTGGCTGACGGGTTTGAATTGCCGCTAGCGCCGCGCCCGATTCCATTTCTCGGCAAACCATTTGCTGCCCGTTGCGACGTATGTCGGTCGTCATAACCTCGCGGGCGCTCGACTTGACCGCGCCGGTAGTCTGGAATTTGGTTGACAAGCGATACGCAGCAGGAATAAATAGCGAATGATTTTTTCGCACATGGCGTGAACTTGCTCAAACCCGAAGCCAATTCCAGTCCCAAGCGCGGCATTCGCGGTCAGCGGCTCGTCTGCATATTTTTGCTAGGTGTGGTGCTGTTTAATTTTCCGATATTGGCACTTTTCAATATTGGTGAGACCTTGTTCGGCGTGCCGGTGCTTTTTGCCTACCTCTTTCTGGCGTGGGCGGCACTGATTCTGTTGATGTATCTCGTGATCGAACGAGCACAGTAATGCGCCAGATCCAGCAATCGCCGTTTTCGTCAGGACTGAGACGATGCTGACCGGCTGGGTCATCGTTTGCGCGTCGTTCGCCTACATCGGCTTCCTGTTTGCCATTGCGTATTACGCGGACAAACGCGCCGATCAAGGCCGGTCCCTGATTGCGACGCCGTACGTTTATGCGCTGTCACTCGGCGTATATGCGACCGCCTGGACCTTCTACGGTAGCGTCGGTCGCGCAGCCAGTGACGGGGTGGGGTTCCTGCCAATCTACATCGGTCCGACCCTGATGATGATCCTTTGGTGGTTTGTGGTGCGCAAAATAATTCGCATCAGCAAGATCAACCGCATCACGTCGCTCGCCGACTTCGTCGCCTCGCGCTACGGCAAAAGTGCGCTGCTGGGCGGATTGGTCACGGTGATTGCCGTGGTGGGCATTCTTCCCTACATTTCCTTGCAGCTAAAGGCAATTTCGACGAGCTTCCAGATACTGCTTCAGTACCCGGAAATTGTGATGCCGCAAAAAATTGGCACAGTCGGTATTTTTGACGACACCGCGTTCTACATTGCCTTTTTTCTTGCCTGCTTCACGATTGCCTTCGGCACCCGGCAACTCGATGTTGCCGAACGACACGAGGGCATGGTTGCGGCCATCGCGTTCGAATCACTGGTCAAACTTATCGCGTTTATCGCCGTTGGTGTTTACGTCACGTTCTTTATGTTCAACGGTCCGGCAGATATTTTTGGTCAGGCGCTGGCCAAGCCACAGCTGGCCGCGCTGGCGATGCCTTTCGGCGGGGCCGCCGGCAATTACGTGAGCTGGATATGGCTCACAATCCTGTCGATGCTGGCCATTCTGTTTTTGCCCCGTCAGTTTCAGGTCGCTGTGGTTGAAAACGTCGATGAGAAGCATCTCAACAAAGCGGTCTGGCTGTTCCCGCTCTACATGTTCGCCATCAACTTATTCGTGCTGCCCATCGCTTTCGGCGGTCTGCTGCATTTTCCGGACGGCACTGTAAACGCAGATACGTTCGTGTTAACACTGCCCATGTCGCAGCGCCATGAATGGTTGGCGCTGCTGGTGTTTATCGGCGGATTGTCCGCCGCAACGGGTATGGTCATTGTCGAAACCATCGCGCTTTCGACCATGGTTTGCAACGATCTTGTGATGCCACCGCTGCTCAGATTTACTCGTGCCCGCTTTATGCAGCATGAGGAGTTGAGCAATCTGCTACTAGATATTCGCCGCGCGGCGATCGTGAGCATCCTTATGCTCGGCTATTTCTATTACCTGATCGCCGGTGAAGCCTATGCACTTGTGTCCATCGGTCTCATTTCATTTGCGGCAGTGGCGCAATTCGCACCGGTCGTGATCGGCGGTTTGTATTGGAGAAACGGCACACGCGCCGGTGCGCTGGCGGGATTAAGCATCGGCTTTTTGGTCTGGGCATATACGCTGATGATTCCGGCGTTTGCGCAGTCGGGCTGGGTGGCTGTCACGCTTATCGAGGAGGGACCGTGGGGCATCGAATTACTGAAACCCCTTCAACTCTTCGGTTTGAAAGGCCTCGACCAAACCACCCATGCAATGATCTGGAGCATGCTCGGCAACGTCGGTGCGTACGTGCTGGTGTCATCGCTAAGTCGCCAGAGCGCGGCTGAGCGCATTCAGGCGACGTTATTTGTCGATGTGCTGAGTCAGACTGGTGAGCGCACAGGATTTTGGCGCGGCACCGCGTCGGCATCTTCGTTGCAGACGCTGGTAGGCCGTTTTCTTGGGCCCGCACGCGCGGCAGAATTATTCGATAGCTACGCGCGTTCCCGCGGTGTGGCGGCAGCCGACGAACTCGATGCCGATGCCCGTCTGGTCCGGTTTGCCGAAATCCAGCTTGCGGGCGCGATTGGCGCCTCATCGGCGCGCGCCATGGTGTCGTCGGTTGTGCAGGAGGAGCCACTTGGTGTGGACGAAGTAATGGCGATCATCGATGAAGCCTCCGAGGCTATCGCACACAGTCGGGAGCTCGAGGAAAAACAAGCCGAACTGGAAACGGCGACCAGCGAATTGCGTAGCGCAAACGAACGCCTGACCGAACTTGACCGCCTAAAAGATGATTTCATTTCTACGGTGACACATGAGCTTCGCACACCGCTTACGTCAATTCGCGCGTTCTCGGAAATTCTCCACGATAATCCTGCGTTGAATGTTGAAGAGCGTTCGAGATTCCTTGGTATTTTGGTCAAGGAATCAGAGCGGCTGACACGGCTGATTAATCAGGTGTTGGATTTGGCTAAACTCGAATCCGGCGCGGCTGAGTGGCAGAATGTGACGCTTGACTTGCGCGAGATTGTTGAAGAAGCCGTGGACACGACCAGCCAGTTGTTTAAAGTGAAAAATGTAAAACTCGATCTCCAGCTTCCGCCGGTAATCACCCCCGTGATTGCTGATCGCGACCGGCTGATGCAGGTGATGCTGAATTTGCTCTCGAACTCCATCAAGTTTTGCGATCCCGAACGCGGCGAGGTGGTGGTAACTGTTTCGCAGCAGCCGGATGCGGTGCAAGTGGACGTGCGCGATAACGGCGTCGGTATTGCCAAGCAGGATCAGGAATTTATTTTCGAGAAATTTCGGCAGGTGGGTGACGCGCTCACCGAGAAGCCGCCGGGGACTGGATTGGGGTTGGCAATTTGTCGCGAGATCGTTGGTCACTTCGGGGGCCGGCTATGGGTCGAGAGCGAACAGTCGCGCGGAGCCACGTTCTCCTTTTCGCTTCCCGTAAACAAACTGGCTAGTGTGTGATGCGTGAAAAAATCTTGATCGTCGATGATGAGCCTGCGATTGCGATGTCGCTGGAATTTCTTCTCAGCAATGGCGGCTACGAGACGAAAATTGCGCGCGATGGTGTTGAGGCATTGCGGTCGGCGAATGAATTTCAGCCCGATCTGATCGTGCTTGATTTGATGTTGCCGCGCATGAGCGGGCTGGCCGTGTGTCGCGCGCTGCGGGCCGATCCGCAGCAGAGCGGACTCAAGGTGTTGATGCTTACCGCGCGTGGCGGCGCGGCTGATCTGGAGCGCGGAAATGTGGCGGGTGTGGATGCGTATCAGGTCAAGCCGTTTTCGACGCAGGGTTTGCTCACGCAGGTGCGTCGGCTGCTCGCGATGAAGGATGTTTCGCATGCACGCTGACAACGCCGCGCCAGACATCGCTCCAGACGCCACGCCGACGATCTACGTGGTCGATGACGACGCATCGATCCGTGAATTATTGGCGTGGCTCATGAAAAGCAATGGCCTCGCGGTGGCCACCTTCGCCAATGCACAGCTTTTCCTCAAGGCTTATAAAGTTGGGTCACCTGGCTGCCTTATTGTCGATCTTTACATGCCCGGCATGAGCGGTCTGGAGCTCCAGCATTATCTGATCGAGCATGACATCGTGATCCCGGTGATTTTCCTGAGCGCGCGTGCAGACATCGCCAAAGCCGTCGCAGCCGTCAAACATGGCGCGATCGATTTCATCGAAAAGCCATTCGACTACAAAAAAATTGTTGCGCTGGCTCAGGACTGTTTGTTTCGCGACCAGCTACTGCGCGGCGCGCGCGGCAATCTTGACGCGAAACAGGCACGTCTCGCGTTGCTCACCGACCGTGAGCGCGAAGTCATGCATCGGGTGATATCGGGAAAGATCAATCGCGTCATCGCCGAGGAGTTGTCGATTGGTGTTAAAACCGTGGAAGCACACCGCGCGAAAATCATGGAAAAGTTAGGGGTTAATTCAGTCGCTGAACTGGTGCAACTGGCTATGCAGCCGTTGGCAAAATGATGGTGTTTCAGCAAATTAAACTCTAGCACTGGCGAGCTTCTTCAGCCATTTTTGGGTAATCATATAGATAGGTGGACAAGTCCCGAAGCCATACAAGGATAGCCCAAAGTAGTAAACTGCCCGAATGGAAACTGGCGACAAAAAAGTACGGCAAGTAAATTACTGGCTGACACCGGAAGAGATTGAATCGCTGCGGCAACATGCGCGCGAGATAAACGCCTACGCTAGCAAATTCTTTGCAGAAGATCGATTATCGAAAACCAAACCGCCTGAATCAACAGAGGCGGACGACAAAACGAAACCGGCCTAGTGCCGGTTTTTTTACATCTCCGTCACCATACCGACAAAATTGTAGGTGCTATATGAAAGACCGGATTCCTTCGCAATTGTCTGCAATTTATGCAAAGTGTCTGCCCCCTTTGCTACAGGAAATATCCAGACATTTTTGCATCCTAGCTGCATACCTTTTTCAGGCATTGGAACTTTGCTGGCTTTACCTACAAAGTCGAACCAGCGAGTTGCTGCTTCCGGGTCGTCTGTCGAAATTCCCGGCTGCGGCATATCCACCACAAAGACAAGATGTGTCATAACGCCCCCTTTGTTAAACAATCACAATATACCTAATGAATGCCAAACAACCTACCCGCGTAAGTAGTGATTGCAGTTGTCACCTACATAATTGCGTTTTCTATTCGGGGTTTAGATCGGGGTCAACTCGAAAGACGAACCCACAGCCCGGTTCTCGGCATTCAAACTGCCTCTTCCCGTCCCAGCAATCGGGGCCAACGGGCACCTCAACCATTGGAGACTCTTTCCTATCATGCTCAATAAAACACTTGATGCAGAGCGCTGGGACAAGTCTGCGCGTGTAGCGTGGACCAAAGAAATCAGCGCTATCAAGTTTCGCCTTCGCTGCGATCTCTTTCGCATTCGCCTCTCGAAATGCTTCCTCTATCTTAAGCATTGCGGCATTCGATTCTGGCGGTGTACCGGCGGGAAGGTTTACCCAGCCGTGGCTATGCTCAATTTGCGCCTTTTTCGCCTGCGCCTCAGCTATTTCTCTATCGATTGCGCGCTTCATATCTTGCAGTTTGGCCACAAGCTCTTTGCTCATTTTCGTTCTCCCCGATTGTTGAAACAGGATACCCCAATCAAAAAATGAAGCTTGACTTAGCTGGACAAGATGTGTTACGCTCCCTCTGTCGTAGGGTGAAACAGAAGGAATTCAACCATGTTCAAACAATTTTCCAGCCTCGCAAACCTAGTCACGGCGCTCCCAGATGAGAAGTCGTGCATCCGGCATTTCCGCGCGATTCGCTGGCCTAACGGTATCGTTTGCCCACACTGCGGCACCGTCGGCGGTCACTACACGCTGAAAGACGAAACGCATAAATGTGGCGAGAAAAAATGTCACAAGAAATTCAGCGTTCGCAATGGGACCATTTTTGAAGAGTCGCGCATCCCGCTCAAGAAATGGTTTATTGCGATCTACCTTGCCACGTCGCACAAGAAAGGTATTTCTAGCTGCCAGCTTGCCCGTGACATTGAAGTGACGCAGAAAACCGCGTGGTTTGTTCTGCATCGCATCAACGAGGCCGCATCATCAGAACAGTTCAACGAGTCGCTGGAAGGCGTTGTTGAAATGGACGAAACCTACGTGGGCGGGAAAGAGAAGTTCAAGCACGCATCGAAGCGTATCCCGCGTCATATTTCGTCTGCACCTAGCACCGGCAAAATTACCGTGTTCGGCATGATTCAGCGCGGCGGGAATCTGCGCATGCAGAAGATTGAGAACACCCGCAAGGCAACGCTAATGCCGATCATTCATGCGAACGTTGCAGGCGGTTCCACGGTCTATAGCGATGAAGCGCAATGCTACAAATGGATGCGCCAGTCTTACGAACACAATTTAGTCGCCCACTCGCTAGGCGAGTATGTCCGCGAGGACGTTTACACGAACAGCATTGAAGGCGTTTTCAGCCACTTCAAGCGCTCGATCATTGGCATCTATCACCATGCCAGCGATAAACACATTGATCGGTATCTTGGTGTGTTTGCGTGGCGCTGGAACCGTCGCACGATGAAGGAAGGCGAGAGGATAAATAACTTGCTACACTCGACGCAGAATCGCCGCCTTACCTACGCGGCATTGATCGCCAAGGGTGCGTAATGGTAGGGAAACTGAAACCGTTGAACATGAGTTTTGATGAGGCGCTAACGCGATTGGCGAAAGTGCCGAAGTCGAAGAAGGTAGTAGAAAAGAAAGTTGCAAAAGAGAAGCAGGCCGGAGCGGTTAAGACGCCCCGACCTGCGGGTAAGAAATCACCGTAATAATGATTGGGCGCTAAAGGCCATCTGTCTTACCTCCTGACCGGGATAATCCCCCCGATTTGGGTGTTGCTGTGACGCGGGATTAGTGGGGTAGATGCCCACGATAGAAAGCCAATGTGCGCAAACACATTGGCTTTCGGTTTTTTGGTGGTTTGAATTCATGAAACGAACTCTGACAGCAACGAAAAAATATGCCGCCTTAACTAAGGTGACAGCCACCCTAGTTAGGGTGAAGTTGGGGTGGTTTACTGTTTAAGCGATTGATTCGCCTTACTAAAAACCTTCTCTAAATTTGACTTTGAGAACGCTTCCCCGTCGTCCATCTTTTCGCCTAATGCCTTTATCAGCTTTGCTTGGGTGGGGTAGGTGGGGTGCTGTGCAAGGCCGTTGTTGCCAGTGAATGCGCTTAGCATTCCGCCAATAATACGAATTAGGTTGTCGCGTTCTCTTGCTTGTTGCGGAGTTGCGCGCGCCTCGATTGCTTCTGCTTTCTTGGGGGTAACCGCAGCGGGTTCGGTCGGGGGCGAGTAGCCGGTAAGTTCCGGTGGCAGGGACCTGTCTAGGTGTTTTAACCAAGCAACAAACTGGGGAATGTTTATCTTCCAAAACTCAAACGTCGTGTAGACATCGCGGGTATACAGGCCCGGTTCACCAATCTTGTGAACGACGTGTTTTTCGGCAATGCTGAGCCGATCTTCATACTCATTTATTTTTGCGACAGTGCCCATCGCCTTTGCCATGCCAAATTCTGTCGCAAAGCGTGGGTCGGCATCTAGGCTGAGGCAAACGCACTCCCAAATCATTGCCGTTGGCATTTGATTCCAGTATTTCCAATCTGGCTCGCTATTCATGGGCCTCCCCGCGCTTGTTTTCACAAGTATGCACGAACAAAAAAGCCCGCGTGCGCGGGCGTAAGGCCCAACCCCTTTCGGGGCTGGGGTAGCACTAGCGTAAGAAAAGCATGAACAACCACGGCACCCATTGCAGAAGTGATCGCAATTGTTTGTAGCTTAGTTTCAGCTTGATTGTCATCGTAATCATGGAGGTGAGTCCTGATTGCGCTGGCAGTACTGCCAACTGGTTAAGGGTTGGCTTTGGTAACTACGCAAGTGCAGCGGCTTTCGCGGGTGCATTTTGCTTGGCTACCTTACGACGTGCAGATCGGGCGCGCCGGGGATTGGCTCTTGCGTCACGTCCTTTCGGATAGCGGGGCAGAGCCTCCCAATTTCATAACTTTAACTCACAAGCGGAGTTTTTTTGTCCACTCAAGTATGTAATTACCCATTTTTGCTCCAAACTGCGCGTCAAATGGCGATCTACATCTTTTACGACAACACCAAGTTAATTTTGGTAATCGTCAGCACTGCCCAAAGCACCATTAGCAAAAAGAACGCTAAAAATGCGATGTGCTGATCGACGATAAATCGGGGGGCGATGAGGCGCGTGAACTTTGTCACCGGCGATGTCAGCATCTTGAATGTGGTGTAAACGAAATTGGTTTCGCGTTTCGCACCAGCGAAAAAATACAGAATCCCCTGTCCCACGAAAGCGAACAGGGCGACCTCTGCCAACGCTTTGAGAATAATGACGAACTGCAACATCATCGGGCCTCACTCGATGTTTCGCGCATCAATTGCTTGGTCATTTTCGGATCGAATCGGCCCAAGTGTTCGATGATATCGCCGACCTTGTCTTTTTTGCCTAACGTGTAATACGCCATTCCCAAGTTGTACCAGGCGTGCGGATTCATGGGCTGCAACTCGGCCGCTTTCTCCAGCGCCTCTGCTGCCGCATCGTGTTCATTCAGCGCCGCGTGGGCGAGCCCCATACCGTACCAGGCGCGATCATTTTTTGGATATAACTTTACTGCCGCCTGAAAAGCCGTGAGCGCCTTGGCGTACTGTTTTTGTTTGTCATAGTTAAAGCCCAGATTGAATTGCGCCACGGCATCGTCGGGATTAATCCGCAACGCGTCGAGGAAGCATTGCTCCGCCAGATCATGCTGGCCAAGCGAGGCATAAAGATGCCCCAGACAGCTTGCAGCCAAACCAAAGCGGGGATTGGCAGCGAGCGCCATCCGGAATGCGTCAACCGCGCGGGCGGGTTGCTTTATGAGCACAAAAAATCGTGCGCGATAAAAATGTCGCCAATGTTCAAACGTCATTGTTGAGCCTTGGAAAGTAAATGTATTTCAGAATATAACCGTTAAACCTTGCCATGCCCGACGAGTTCCGAAGAGCGCTCAACAAGAACAAAGCCCGCTTTCGCGGGCCTTGTTCTGCTAAACAACAAAATCAAACAATTAACGTGCCGCGCCCTGAAGATTTGGGTAGCGCACATGTTCGACCAGTTCCTGAACTTCTTTCGATGGTGCAGGTGTCAGCATGCTCACCACGATGATGGTGATAATGCCAACCGGCACACCGAATACGCCGGCAGTGATTGGACCCATGCCGTACCATTCGTTTGCAGCCACACCGCCAAAGAACGGGTAGGTGTTGTACATGTAGTACATGCACAGACCAAGGCCCGCCGTCATGCCGGAGATCGCGCCCCACTTATTGGCACGCTTCCAGAATACGCCCATCACCAATGCCGGGAAGAACGCCGAGGCCGCCAGCGAGAACGCAGCACCAACCAGGAACAGAATGTCGCCGGGTTTGAGCGACGTTACGTACGCAGCAATCAGCGCGACGATCACGAGCAACATTTTCGATACCGTCACGCGACGGCTTGTGCTCGCCTGTGGGTCGATCATCTTGTAGTAGAGGTCATGCGAAAGCGCGTTGGCAATCGTCAGTAGCAAACCGTCCGCAGTGGAGAGCGCAGCAGCAAGACCACCCGCTGCGACCAAGCCCGACACCACATACGGCAGACCAGCAATCTCAGGCGTTGCTAACACGATGATGTCGCCACCGAGCACGATTTCGGCGAGCTGAACGATGCCGTCGCCGTTGATGTCAGTAATCGACAGCAACGTTGGATCGACCGCCGCCCAATTCGCCGCCCACGCAGGCAGGCTCGCAAAACTCGAGCCGACAAGGAAGTGGTAGACGTCATACTTGGCCAATACCGCCAGCGCGGGGGCGGTGAAATAAAGCAGGAAGATAAAGAACAACGACCAGAACACCGATTGGCGAGCTTGCCGGACACTAGGCGTGGTGTAGTACCGCATCAGGATATGCGGCAACGCAGCGGTGCCGATCATCATGCAGAAAACGATACCGAGGAAATTACGCCGCGCCTTGTCAGAGGCCGCTTCATCCTTGCCCTGGAACGGCGTGGCATGCGGTTTTGGCGGTACTGCCCGAGCCGCCAGACCTTTGTCCTTGTTCCATTTTGCCTTGGCCGCAGCCTCGTCCTTGGGATAGGCGGCAAGGGCTTTTTCAGCCGCTGCAACTTGTTCCGGCGGGGCGTTTGCTGCTTTTGCATCGGCTAGTTTTTGGTCCAGATCAGCTTTGCCTTTGGCGAACGCAGCAGCAGGATCTTTGAGCCCGTCGTTGGCAGCCGCAGCGCGCGCTTTCATGATGTTGCGCACTTCGACTTCTTTCGCGTCAACCGTCAACACCTTTTCACGCTCGGTCACCTTTTGCAGCGTTTGGCCGTAGGCGATTTGCGGGATCGGGTTACCGGTGTGCTTGAGTGACAGCCATACCACCGGTGTCAAATAAGCAATGATCAGGATAATGTACTGTGCCACCTGTGTCCACGTCACCGCGCGCATACCACCGAGGAACGAACACACCAGAATGCCGCCGAGACCGACAAACACGCCGACGCCGAATTCAAGCCCGGTAAAGCGGCTCGTAATCAGGCCCACACCGTAGATTTGCGCCACGACGTATGTGAACGAGCAGAGGATCGCAGCAAAAATGCCGATACTGCGCACGAAGTTTCCGCCATAACGTTCGCCCAGAAAGTCAGGAATCGTGAACTGACCAAATTTGCGAAGATACGGTGCCAGCAGGAATGCAACGAGGCAATATCCACCAGTCCAGCCCATCACGAACGCCAGACCATCAAAGCCGCTTAGATATAGCGTGCCGGCCATACCGATAAACGACGCAGCGCTCATCCAGTCGGCACCTGTTGCCATGCCGTTAAAGAACGCCGGCACTCGTCGGCCTGCGACGTAATACTCAGCCGCATCCACCGTTCGGGACATGATGCCGATCGACGCATAAAGCGCTATCGTGGCAAACAGGAACCAGTAGCCGATCCACTTGCGAGACATGCCCATTTGTTCGGCAATGGCAAGTGCGACCAGGAAACCAAGGAAGCCTACCGTATAGAAAATGTAGTACTTCTTCAGTTGGTTAAAAAAAGCCTTGTGACTGAAATCGGCCTGACTCATAGGTCTTCTCCTTCATCCACGCCATACTCGATATCGAGCTTGTTCATGTAGTGCTGATAAAACCAGATCAGCGCGACATAAATTACAAGCGAGCCTTGTGCAGCGTTATAGAACCCGAGCGGAAAGCCAAGGAACGACATGCTGTTTAGCTCTTTCGAATACCAACCAAGGACGAAAGTCACGACGAACCAGAT
>JANOQY010000383.1:0-1600 GCA_031414995.1 Betaproteobacteria bacterium | reverse complement strand
TGAAAATCACCCATGTCAAAATAAAACATATACGGCGATGGATTGATTGAGCGTAGCGCCCGATAAAGATTGATCGGCGGCTCATCGAACGGCTGCGAAATACGCTGCGAAATCTGCACCTGCATGATGTCGCCGTCGACGATGTACTGTTTGCACTTCGCGACCGCTTTCAGATATGCATCTTTGCCAATTTCAGATGTGGGCTTAGCTGCTGCCGCACCCGGCACGTACACGGGAAGTGGTGCGTGCTGCCGCAACCCCAGGCGCAGCTCGGTTAAACGGCGCTGCGCATTGATGAACGCATTGGGCTTGGAAGGGTCGGCGTACACAATCAAATGCAGCTTGCCGGAGAGGTTATCCACGACCGCCAACTCGTCCGACAACATCAACAAAATATCGGGCGTGCCGAGTACATCTTTTTTTAGCGCATGCTCATCGAGTTCCAGCTTGTGCTCAATGTAGCGCACGGTGTCATAGCCAAAATAGCCTGCCAGACCGCCCGCAAATCGCAGCGCGCCTTCAATCGGCGCTGCGTTAAAACGCTTTCGGTATTTTTCGACAAACACCATTGGGTCTTTGACAAAAACATGCTCCAGCGTGTCGGTCTGACCGCCCACTTTTGCCCGAACGATGGCGCATTCCTTGCCCTTTACGCGCAGCCATTCGTGCGCGGGCAAGCCGATGATCGAGTAACGGCCAAAGCGTTCGCCGCCAATGACGGATTCGAGCAGATAGGAAAACGGCTTGTTGGCCAGCTTGAGATAGATCGACAGCGGCGTATCGAGGTCCGCGAAGGTCTCAAGCGTGACGGGGATTCGGTTGTAGCCCTGCGCGGCGAGTGCCGCGAATTGATTTTCGTTCATGATTTTTCAGCAAAGAGTTGAAGTGGACGTTGCAACACAGCGGCAGCTAATTACTTAGCGCCAGTTATGCCATCGCCACGTCCAAACCTGTTTGCTGAAAGTCATGTTGAATTGGGTGAAATTATTGCTGAGGCACTAGCTTAACAAATTTTAGCGCTGCGGGAACATCGTCGATAAATACATCGCAATCCAGCCCACGAAGTTCCTGACCTTCGTTGTAGCCATATGGAACGATAAACACCGGACAGCCAGCCGCGCGCGCGGCCTCTGCATCGTTCACCGAATCGCCGATCATCAGCAACTCAGCGGTGGCGCATTCAAAAAACTTTGCTGCGTGTTGCAGCGGTAGCGGATGCGGTTTCTTTTCCGGCAATGAATCGCCAGAGAGGGTAAGTTCAAAGTATTGGCTGAGCCCGGATTTTTCGAGCAGCGGCAAGGTGAATTTTTCGGCTTTGTTGGTCACGCACGCCAAACGAAAACCTTTATCCCGCAAGGCATTGAGCCCATCAACCACACCGGGAAACGGGATCGATGTTTCGCTAAAGCATTTTTCATATTGCCGCTCAAAATTGGCAACGGCCACTTTCAGCGCAGTTGGGCCAACTTCGCCGACAGCATCCTTGAGCGTCTTGGCAACGAGGTTTGCGATGCCTTTACCAACAAAGGTCTTGATCAACGCGGGATCGAGCGGCGCGAAACCAAACGACGCACGCATCATGTTTGCCGCTGCCGCGATA
>JANOQY010000382.1:0-5673 GCA_031414995.1 Betaproteobacteria bacterium | reverse complement strand
GGCCGCGATGGCTGCATAGAGCACCACCAGTCCGGCCGCAAGCGCAAACAGGAATACAAACGACACGGCGTCAGCCACCTGATTGGTGATGGTGCGCACCTGATTCATGATGGCGGTGAGATCGATGACGGAAACATTCGGAAATTGTTTCACCAGACCATTCACCACTGCCTCGTCTCCCGGTGCCAGATGGAAACTGGTGATGTAACTCGCCGGGTAGCTATCAAGAACGCCGGGGCTGGCGATGACAAAGAAGTTTGCCTTGAACGAATCCCACTCGACTTTCCGCAAGCTGGTGACTTTCGCCGTGAAGCGCGAACCGGCGATATCGTAAGTCAGGGTATCGTCGAGTTTGATGCCGAGTGTCTTCGCGATTCCCTCTTCCACCGAAAACTGTTTCTCGGTCGTATCGGCTGCCCAGAATTTTCCGGCGATCACTTTATTGTCGGCTTGAATCCTCGCGGCCCACGACAAATTGAATTCGCGCTCGCTGGTGCGCTTGGCGCGCTCGTCCTTGAAATTCGATGGCGTAATGGCTTTATCGTTAATCTCTACCAGACGGCCACGCACCATCGGATACAAGTCGGGCGTGCTCATATTGCGGGAAGAAAAATAGCCTTTCACTTGCGCCAACTGATCGCCTTGAATATTAATCACGAAACGATTCGGCATGTCCGGCTTGATGGAGTTTTGCCAACCGGAAATCAAATCTGTGCGCACCAGCGTCAATAACAGCATCGCCATTAGCCCAAGACCCAGCGCCATGATCTGCACAAGGCTGCCACCCGCATGACGTTTCATGTTGGCAATACCGTAGCGCCACGATCCTGATGCAGCACCACGCAAATTTGCCGCGAAATTAATGAGCAGCCAGCCCGCTAATGCCGCAACTGCCAACGCACCGACAAAACCGCCTACCGCAATGGCACCTAATTTGATGTCGCCTGCGCGCCAGATAATGAGCGCAGCAAGGGTCACAAAACCAAGCGCATAGGCAAATGTGGCACCAGCATCGAACGGATCGATATCGCGGCGTAAAACCCTGAGCGTCGAGACCTTGCGCAACGACAGCAACGGCGGGAGCGTGAATCCAAGCAACAACACGAGGCCGATGACCGTCCCCTGAATGGCCGGGATCATGGTCGGCGCGGGTAGCTGCACCGTGAGAAAGCCCGACAGCAGCGCCGCCAGCACGCCTTGTGCAGCAAAGCCGGCCAATGTGCCCACTACACACGCGACCACGCCGAGCAATAAAAACTGAATAAAATTCAGCGAGAAAATGTCCGATTGCGTTGCGCCCAGGCAGCGCATCATTGCCGCGCTATCCATCTGCCGCTGGGAAAACCGGCGCGCTGCGAGTGCGACCGCAACCGACGCCAACACTACCGAAAGCAAAGCCGCTAACCCCAGAAAGCGTTGCGCCCGTTCGAGCGCGACACGCACTTCTGAGCGCGCATCGCGAACCCCTTCTATGCGTTCGCCGCGCTGCAATTTACCAACAAATGTCTTACGGAATTCTTCCACCGTTGCTGCTTCACCAGACAGCAGATAACGGTAGGTCGCGCGGCTACCAACTTGCAACAGCTTTGTTCCAGCCATATCCTGCATGTTCATCATCACGCGTGGCGCAATACCAAAATAATCGAGCACGCTGTCGGGTTCTTTGATGATGATCGCGGCAATCTTTAGCTTTAGTGCACCTACCCGCAATTCATCGCCCACCTTGGCATTGATGCGTGCGAGCAGCACTTCCGGGACCCAGATCGTGCCCGGCGCAGGTATCCCGATGGCGTCGCGCGACTCAGCGCCCGGCAGATCGGCGATACGGATTTTGCCGCGCAATGGGAAGCCGTCGGTGATGGCTTTTAATTCCGCCAGATTGACGCCCTGCCCGTTTTCCTGATCACCCGACACCATGCTCGGGAAGGTGGTTGCTTCGGCCTTATTGAGATTTAGACGCGAGGCTTCCTCGCGAAACCGCAGCGCGACCGGTTTATCACTGATGACCACCATGTCAGCCGCGATCAATTCATTGGCCTGCCGGTTGAGGGCGGACTCTACGCGGTCAGCAAAGAACGACACCGTCGTCACACTCATCACCGCGATCAACAAGGCAACCAAAAGTACACGCGCCTCGATAGATTTGGCGTTGCGGCGGAACATGCGAAGCGCTAAGGTGAGTTTATTCATCGAGAAATTACATCGCTATTGCAGATTGCTGGTCTTCGGCGCTCACAATGCCGGCATCGATAAATAAACGCCGACCGCAACGCGCCGCCAAACCCGCGTCGTGGGTAACAAGAATCAGCGTGGTGCCGCGCTCACGATTCAATTCAAACAGCAGATCGATCATCGCGCGCCCGGTCTTGGCATCCAGATTGCCGGTAGGCTCGTCGGCGAACAGCAATTTTGGCTCGGTCACAAATGCGCGCGCAATCGCCACCCGCTGTTGCTCACCACCGGATAGCTGCTTTGGATAGTGTTTGATGCGCGCGCCCAAACCTACCCGTTCAAGAATCGATTTGGCACGAACCGCCGCATCAGCAACGCCGCCAAGTTCGAGTGGCAGCATCACGTTCTCCAACGCAGTCAACGATGGCAATAACTGAAACGACTGAAACACAAAGCCCACCAGCCGTCCGCGAAGCTTTGCCCGGCCATCTTCATTGAGCGCGAACAAGTCTTCATCATTGATGAAAACTTTCCCTTCCGTCGGCGTGTCCAACCCAGCCATCAGCCCAAGCAATGTGGATTTTCCGGATCCAGATGCACCAACAACGGCAATCGTATCGCCCGCCTCAACGTTAAAATTGGCGTGATTGACGATGACGAGTTCGGTCTCTGATGTAGATACGCGTTTGGTCAGTTGTTCAACGCGGACGATGAAATCATTTTTTTGTGTTGGCATATGCTCGGTGATGTTGGTCGATCCGGGAGATGATTGCCGCGCGGCATCGTCAACCACAACGTCGAGCGCCGCGCTCTTGAGAGAGGATAATGGTGTTGGCGCTTCTGCGGTGAATGAGGTCATCAGAATCCTGGAACAGGTTGTGGAATGAATGGCATGAGAATTTTCGCAGAACACTTGCACCAGCGCCCTTGTTTTCCGCCTAAGCGCCGAAACATAGTGACGAATCAATAAGGAACGGTAATTTATGAAGGTTGGCGCGAACACACGCTTTTCAAGCAGTTTTATGACTGCATTGGCGCGCATGCTGCCTGCCATGGCGATTCTGACCATGCTGACAGTCACTGCGTTCCCGCTGGAGGCAAAAGAAAGCAGCAATAACATCCGCGAACGCGTGATGATCTATGGCGACAGCCTCTCTGCCGCTTACGGCATCAACCCCAAAGCGGGTTGGGTGGCGTTAATGGGCGACAAATTGCGACCGCAGGGCATCGAGGTGCTCAACGCCAGCATCAGCGGCGAGACCACGCGTGGCGGCGTAAACCGTATCAAGGCGGATCTCACGCGCCTGAGCCCAACGATTGTGGTGCTGGCGCTCGGCGCCAACGATGGCCTGCGCGGACTCCCAAATGCCGATACCCGCAAGAATCTGGAGACGATCATCACTGCGGCGCGGGCGGCGAGCGCACGTGTGGTATTGGTTGGCATCCAGATTCCACCCAATTATGGAATCGAATACACACAACAGTTCCGCGATATGTATGCCGATCTCGCCGCCAAATACAAACTTCCATTCGTGCCGTTTCTGCTGGAAGGCATCGCCGACAATCTTGAGTTTTTTCAGGCCGATCGTCTGCACCCCACTGCCGCGGCGCAAGGAAAAATTCTTGACAATGTGACCCCTGCGTTATGGCAAGCCATTGCCAAAACCAGTGCAGCAGCGCGCCGATGAGTGCGGTGCTGAATTCGCCCGACCATCCGCAACGCGTCCGTGCACAATCTGGCATGCAGGCATTGCCATTGACCCTACAAGGGCTGGGCGCGTTTGACGCCATCATTGACGTAAGAAGTCCGGGAGAATTTGCGCTCGACCATGTTCCCGGCGCGGTCAATCATCCGGTACTCAGCGACGCTGAACGCATCGAGGTCGGCACGATTTACAAACAGGTATCCGCATTTGAGGCCAAGAAAATCGGCGCGGCGATGGTGGCACGAAATATTGGCGCGCATATCGATGCATCGTTCCGTTCGAACCCGAAAAACTGGACGCCGATGATCTATTGTTGGCGCGGTGGCGCGCGCTCAGGTGCGATGGCCCATATCCTGCGCAGCATCGGCTGGGGCGCGTTGCAACTCGAGGGTGGCTACAAAAGCTGGCGTGGACAGGTAATTGCAGATCTAACAACCCTGCCTGCGCAATTTCGTTACCACGTGATCTGCGGACGCACCGGCTCCGGGAAAAGTAGACTTCTGGAGGCGCTGGCAGTAACAGGCGCACAGGTACTTGACCTTGAGAAGCTGGCCGCACACAAAGGCTCAGTGCTCGGCGATCTGCCCGACGAGCCGCAACCCGCCCAAAAGTTGTTTGAAAGCCGCATCTGGACGGCATTGTCAGGGTTTGACCCTGCGCGTCCGGTCTATGTTGAAGCTGAGAGCAAAAAAGTGGGCAATTTGCGCGTGCCGCAGCCATTGATTGAGCGCATGTGGGCTGGAACCTGTTTTGAAGTCGTTACGCCGTCCGCACTAAGAGCGCGACTGTTGCGGGAAGAATATGTGCACCTGATTAATGATCGGGAACTGCTGTTCTACAAGCTCGATTGCCTGAAAGCGCTCCATGCCAACAAGCAAATCGAAACATGGAAAGATCTTGCCCAAACCGAACAATGGGACGAATTTGTCGCCAATATGCTGGTGAATCACTACGATCCTGCCTATGATCGTTCGATGTTCAGTAATTACACCAACGCACGCGAGGCGACTCTTCTTCACACAACCAACATTTCGGGCGATGGTTTTACACATCTGGGCGCGGGTCTGCCGCGTTAATTTCACTTTTCAGTCCAAGAGTCAAAGATTGTGAAATACCGCACAACAACGTTCTCAATCAGTTAAACTCGTTGTAAAACAGTACCTAATCGCTGAAACCTGATTTCGATTCTACGAAGATTCAACCTTACCCCAAGCTCAACCGCTCACTCTCCAAAGACGCAACGACCACAAAATGTCCAACCGCCCGACCAAGATCGGCAAATACAACATCATGTCCGAATTGGGTCGCGGGGCAACGGCGGTCGTGTATTTGGGCGAAGACCAGTTCAATGACCGCAAAGTAGCTATCAAGGTCGTCACGCCCGATGAGGGGATGGGCGAAGAAGAAGCCCGCCGTTTCGAAAAGCTGTTCCTAAACGAAGCGGCAATGGTCGGCAAAATGTCGCACCCCAATATCGTCGGCGTTTATGACGCCGTAATCGAGGGCGAAAACCGCTACATCGTGATGGAGTATGTCGGCGGCGGATCGCTCAAGAAATACTGCACCGAAACCAATCTTCTGCCGGTTCGTCAGGCAGTGCTGATCATTTTCAAAGCCTGCCGGGCACTCGATTACGCCTTCCAGAATGGCGTTATTCATCGCGACATCAAATCAGCCAATATCCTGATCTCCGAGCGGGACGATATCAAGATTTCAGATTTTGGTACCGCACAGATTTCACAGGCGACCCACACGCAAATTGATGGCTTTGTTGGCTCGCCCGCCTATATGGCGC
>JANOQY010000381.1:0-10860 GCA_031414995.1 Betaproteobacteria bacterium | reverse complement strand
AATCGCAGACAATTCATATCCGCAAGCCTCGTTACCGCGGTCGCCGGCCTCGCACCGCTGCGGGCAGCGCTGGCCGCAGCCCCACTTCCGTTAAGCAGCGATATCGGCAAGCTGGCGCGAGTTCTGGTCCACAGTTTCAGGGCGACCGATCACCCGGTCGATATCCTCGGTGACAGCTTGCTTCCTGGCGCGGAAGCCGATACTGCGATCGCCGCCGCGCAGCATGCCGAACTGATCCGCTTACTGCGCTATTCTGGCTGCGACGCGCCAATCAGGTATTCTCGCGGCGTGGGTCAAAGAGGCTTTCCCGCGACTGGGCTCGCGCGCAGGCAACGTCACCGCTCAACAATTGCTCGGTCGCGACCCGGCGATCCGCTACACGCTGGGCGCGGACGGCAGCTATCGCCATGTCCTCAACGACTCGTCATCGACCATATGGACGCGCGATTCCGCCTTCATGACCCCGCGCGGGCTGGTGATCTGCAACTCGGTCTCACAGCGCCGCCGCCGCGAAAACATGCTACTGCGTTTCGTCTATGCGCATTCGCCGCTGCTCAAAGACGTGCCAATAGCTTTCGATGCCATTGAAGAAGGCATGATTGTTGAAGGCGGCGATGCTATGGTCGTGGCCAAGGACCTGCTGTTTCTGGGCACTGGAAACCGCAGCGACCCGCGGATAGCTCCGGTGCTAGCCAAGCGGCTCGATATGGATGTTCTAGCGGTCCAGACCGTCGAGCGCGAATTCCTTCAGACTATCCAGCCAGGCCAGAAAAACCCTGCACGCGAACTCAAGCTCTTGCTGCTGCACCTCGATACCTTTTTCACCATGATAGCGGCCAACCATGCGCTGGCCGTGCCCTATCTGCTGGAGAGCGAATTCGCCGAATCGAGCCCCCTGGTGCGCTACATTCAAGGCGCGCGAGCAGACACGCGGATTTCTGCAGAAGACGCCGAGGCAGCGCTGAAAATGCTCAAGGGCTTCGGCTCGCTCAAGCTCTACCGCCGCGGCACGGGGGCCGAGGAGAAAGTCGAAGGCAAACTGGCAGACCATCTTAAGCGCCTGAACTGGAAGTTCACTTGGGTCGGCGGAGCACGCCCTGCCGGCCCGGCCGAGGCGTTCAACCATTTCATGGCCGTGACGTATCCCGAGCTGCGCCGCCAAGCTGCCAACGTTGTCCAGGCCACCCCGGGCCGGGTCATCGCCTATGCCGGCAACCCAGCCACCAAGGCCGCGATCGAAGCGGATGGCATCGCGGTCGATACCTTTGCCGCGCGCGAACTGTGGGCCTGGCATGGCGGTCCACACTGCCTGACGCAGCCATTGATGAGGAGTTGAGGGCAAGCAAAAGTGGACATGGGGCGATAAGGAGTCAATTGAAGCAATTAGGGGCCAGCATCAATCGTCTTGCGCGAACACGGAACATATGTCCACACCAACAGCAGATTTCTCACCCGATGAAACCGGGTTCGAAATGACAGTGGCGGCGTGTTTCGCAGATTCGCACCATCGCAGACCGAAACTGCATGCGCGCAACTGTCAATCCCAAACAGGCTTCCGTTTTTCAAGGAATGCGGCTACACCCTCTTGCGCTCCGGCATCCATGAAATTGTACGCGATGGTGTTAGATGCGTCTTGGTAGGCCGCCTCCAATCCGCTCTCCATCTGCCGATAAAAAAGCGCTTTCCCCAACGCCAGCGCTGCACGCGGTTTGGTTTTGAGTGTCTCGGCGAGTTTGAGTGTTTCCGCGCGCAGTGCGTCATGCGGCACCACTCGATTGAGTAATCCCCAATCCAGCGCAGTGGTGGCATCGATAAACTCGCCAGTCATCAACATTTCAGCGGCACGTTTGCGTGAGATCGCCCGCGAAAGCGGTACGGCGGGTGTCGAGCAAAACAGCCCAAGGTTGATGCCGGACACGGCAAATTTTGCCCCCTCAACGGCGACGGCGAGATCGCACTGCGCCACCAATTGGCAACCCGCCGCAGTGGCCATACCGTTGACTTCAGCGATCACCGGCAACGGCAGCTTGGCGATTTTGAGCATCATCGCTGAGCAAAGCTTGAACAAATCCGTTACCGATGCCTGATCGTTGGGGGCACGCATTTCCTTCAAATCGTGTCCTGCACAGAACGCATTTCCGTTGGCGGCGATAACGACCACGCGGGCTTTGTCATTGCCAGCGACGACATCGAGCGCTGTGTGCAACGCCTGTAGCGTCGCCAACGATAGCGCGTTGTATTGTCTGGGCCGGTTGAGGGTCAAAAAAATCACGCCATAGACTTCCGTTGTCAGTAACACGGCTTCCGACGGTTCAGTGAGATTGTTCATTGCGGTTTAATCGTCCACTACGGTTTGATTGTCCACAGCAGTTTCAAGCAGTAACGCGAATTTGTCATGATACGCCGCCATGATTAGGGTGATTTTGCGACCCAGTGTGAGGTATCGCACTTACATTTCCAACACAGACGCGTAGCATCCCTCAAACGAGTCTTGGGAAACAGTTTACAAGGGTGCAAACTGGGCTTAGTATCAATGCCTTAGTAATTTTGGCAGCTTTTCCTTATTAATCAGTGGTATTGGGAGATAAGGGGAGGTGTTACGCGAAACTAATCCCCGTTCAGCGTGAGGCAGGAGTGTGTCGGCGCTGGCGCACCAGAGTGGTCAAACCCATGAAAAAAAGACAACAATCCATGCGCGCACGCATTAAGTTTTTACTGGTTACCGGGCCAGCCTTGCTGTTGTCCGCAAGCGTGTTTGCCAATCCAGCGCTGTTTCGAGATGCCCAGCAACTGCTGGCAGCGAACAACCCCAAGCAGGCCTACATGATTCTGCTCGCGCAGCAGGACAAGCTGGCCGGTAATGCGGAGTTCGATTATTTGCTCGGCGTCGCGGCACTCGACAGCGGCAAAACCGAGGAAGCCATCATCGCCTTCGAGCGGGTGCTTCAAACTGATCCGAAAAATGCCGGTGCCAGGATGGATCTGGCGCGAGCCTATTTTAATTTCGGCGCCATGGATCTCGCGCAGGCGAATTTTCTGGAATTGAAAGCAAGCAATCCACCCGCCGCAGCAATGGCGGCGATTGATAAATATCTAGCCGCCATTCGTGAGCGCCGTACACAAACATCAAATTCTTTTTCCGCATGGGGTGAAACTGCGCTCGGCTACGACAGCAACATCACCGGCGTGCCAACCGATTTCACATCGGCCGTCGCGTCCGCGTTCAACCTCACCGGCGTGGACCCGACCGGTAACTCGGTCAAGCGCAAAGCGCCTTATTTTGGAGCAGCGGTCGGGGCTGATTATTCGTACGCGTTAAGGGGCGGTTGGGCGGCATTTGTTGGTGGCGAAGCCCGTGGGCGTGCATATCGAAAAGAGGGGGACTTCAATTCCATCTCTGGTGAAGCGCGGGCCGGCGCGTTGTGGCTCAGCGGTCGGCAACAGTTGCGGCTCACTGGCGGCTACAACCGCTTCAATCAGGAAGGGTTGGCCCCGGGTGAACCCAAACCCACCAATGATCGCAGCACTGCGCTCGTTGCCGCTGATTACCGTTACGCCTTGAATGAACGCCAGCAATGGAACGTCGGGTTGGCTGGCACGCGAGTGAAGTTCCTCACCAACGATATCGAGGATTTCGACGCGGCCACATTCACGGCGGGGTTCTTGCAGGCGTTCGAACGTAAGGGTTCGCCGGTTTTACAAGTGAGCAGCTTTTACAGCCGCGATGAAGCGATCCGCAAACTAGCCGACGGCGTATCCGATAAATCCAAACGGGTCGCAGGTGCGCGCAGCTATTTCCAGTATTCACTTTCCGACAATCTGGCGTGGTTCAACGGTCTGGGTTTTTCCTATCGCCGCGACCAAAGCGCCTTTGCCCGCGCAACCGAAATCGAGTTCGGGCGCGACCGTTTGGCCGATGTGTCGGTCGGTGTGACGTGGCGCTTCCAACCGAAGTGTTCAATGCGCGCGCAGTGGTTTGGCTCGCGTAACGATTCCAATATTGCGATCTACGATTTCACCCGGCACGAAGTGTCATCGACGATTCGCTGCGACTTCCAGTAATAAATTGCTGCATGGCTGATATGTCTTTTGAGGACAAACAATGAATACGAAAATATCTCTTTCAACATTCAATAAGTTCGCTGCCGCCGTGGCGGGATTGATGTTGTCGGCAATGGCTGTGCCGGCACTGGCGCAGAGTGGCCAGTTTACTTACGTGATCGGGAACGTCACTGTTGAGCGCGGCGGACAAACCATCACGCCAATCCGCGGCACGACTGTCACGCCACTTGACGTGATCAAGACCGGCCCAGACGGTATGGCGCAATTGGCGATGGTCGATAACGCGAAGCTGTCGCTGCGTTCAAATTCAACATTGATTGTGCAGAAATATCCGGTCACGGCCGATCAGCCCGGGGCTATTCTGAATCTTGTCCGCGGCACGCTGCGCTCCTTTACCGCGTTGCTGTCGAAACCGAACAAGGAAGGTTACAGAATGCAGACCAAGGTTGCCACGGTCGGTATCCGCGGCTCCGGCGGCATCCTTGAAGTGCTCGACGACGACACCACCAACATGCATACGATCGAGGGTGGCCATATCGTCGCCAGCATCGACGGTAATTTCCCGCCTATTTTTACTGACCCCAATCAGACCGTGCAGATTATTCAGGGGCAGGCACCCAGACTCATCCCCACGCCGCCTAGCCTGCTTGATTCCGGAAAACTCATGGTCGGCGGCAAGGAAAGAAAACTGGAACGTGACGACGACGATGAAGACCGGCCAGGCGGACGTCGGGGCAATCGTGGCGGGACTGGCGGCCAGGTCGTCGGTGGAAACGGGCTCGGTTTTTCGGTGATTGATGCGATTATCAATCTGGGCACTGACCCAATCAATTTGCAGAGCATCGTAATTGCCAATAACGGCGCGACGGTTTCGGATCAGGCAATTCCAGCGGGCATCACGCTCGACACCGGCGGCGGTTTGCGTGCGTACACCGCTTACGCCGGCAGCCAGAGTGGCACAGGCGCAAACGTTGTCGGTGGCACCGCATCTGATCTCACCACCATCACGATCGGTGCGGGCAATACCATCGTGCTGGGCCGGTGGGCCGCACCAACCAGCTTTGGCTTCGGCAGTGGCAACGGCGGCACTGGCGGCAGCGTGGGCGGCAGCGTGCACTGGGCTTACGGCGGCGCGGGATTTCCGTCCTATCTGTCAGACGTACTCACCGGCACCGTGAGCTACACACGCGCTGGTGCGACAAACCCCACGAACCAGCTCGGCACCGTCGGCACGTTAACCACGGCGATGCTCGACGTAAATTTCACCGCACGCACACTCAATGCCGTGCTCGGCGTGACGATCAATTCTGGTGCCGGTGCGGCGGCAGGTAGTTGGACGCTGACTGCGAACAACGTGCCGTTTACATTCAACGCATTCTTCGCCAGTGGTTCGCGTGTCGTGGTCACCAACGGCAGCGGTGCCAGTTCCGCCAGCAATTTACGCTTGGGCGGCAGCATTGAGGGCAGCTTCGTCGGCAATACCTTGAACGGTGCGATTCTGGGCTACGGCCTCTTCGACCAAACCAGTCCCAATGGCGCCGACTTTCAGCGCATCAATGGCGTAGTCGCGTTCTCTGGACCATCGCAAAATTCTGCGACACCGTATCGCGATGGCCTCGTTTCCGACCCCGCCGCGTCACTGGCAAATGCGAGCTACATTCGCTCATTCGCTACCACCAACCGGCAAGCCGAGGTGACGGTTGGTGCCGCTGGTGCGGTCAGCGCGTTCACCGCGCCGTTCCCGGTGGGCAATGAGCTTGTAGGCCATCGCGCATACGCGCAGGGCACCGCAACGGTGGTCGACAATGGATTTGATCCCACCACTGGTTTGGTGTGGGGCCGCTGGGCCGGCGGCAGCGCGACTATTGGCGGTCAAAGTGTGAATCTTGCCGACCGCAGCCTGCATTACATCTTCAGCCCCACGCAGAGTGGCCCGGTGTCGTTGCCGTTGACCGGCAGTGCGACCTACGATGTGGTCGGCTCGACACGTCCGACCGATCTCGCAGGACGCACCGGTGTGTTCAATTCAGCGACCCTGAATGCGAACTTCAGTGCACGCACTGTCGATACCTCAGTGAATATCACCATCAACGGGCAAACGTGGAACGGTGCCGCCAATGGCGTGCCAATCTATCGCGACCAGTATTTTTCAGCCTACGCGGGCGGCCCCAACATTGCAGGCATTCCACGGCCGGCATTGTTCAATATCACTTGCACACCAAACTGCACGCCGACCGGCGTGACCGGCAGCCTTGATGGATTCTTCACGGGTCGTCGCGGCAACGGTGCGGGTGTGATGTACAACCTCAGCGGCAACGCCGGCGCCATCGCGTTTGTGAGGCGAGGGGGATGAGGCTGGACATGAGGCATGCCCTGCGGCATGCCGAATGCCTGGCGAATCCGAGCGCCCTGCAAGGCGCGAGGTGGGAGCAGTGGCGGGTTTCGCGAACCATTGGTTCGCGCGCCACGAACCGGCCGGCTGCGACCGAAGGAAGTCCCTGTGGGACAGGGCCGGCCGTGGGAGAGGCTGGACATGAGGCATGCCCTGCGGCATGCCGAATGCCTGCCGAATCCGCAGAGCTGCGACTGAAGGAAGGTTCTGTGCGACACGGCGCGAAGCGTGGAAGCAGTGGCGGGTTTCGCGGACCACGGTTCGCGCGCAACGAACAAGACGGCCATTCTGCAACGAAATTGGGTTATTGGAGTTGGTTTTGTTCCAACTATCCAACTCAAGCAACGGCAGGGCTTGCGGAGCAAAATGCCGCCAGGAATCTCGCCAACTGTGGTGTTTTAGAATCTCGATGGTGTCTTCAGCAGTAAGTATGCCTTTTCGATGGTGGTGAAAATGTTGAATCAGCGCACGAAAGTGAAGTCCTTGCTGGCTGCGATTGGATCGTTGCTGATGTTCTCGCGGGCGAACCGATTCCGTTTGGGAGCACGCTTTTTCGAATGGGGAACGAGATGTTGAACTGGAACATGCTGCGTGCGGTGCAATCTGTGCGCTGCGCTGGCTCTCTGCAAAACGTGTTTTGCAGGCGCGCACCAACCTGGCTACCCAGCGCTGGCGATCAGGTGCCCGGTGGTATTCATGTAGACCCACTTGCGACCCGCACAGCCGCATGGATGATCTGGACGCTTTCGTTTCTTTTATTTTTCTTTGGTGCTTTGGCGTCTGTCCAAGCCGCACCATTCGCATACATAAGCAATCGACTGTCAAGCAATGTTTCCGTCATTGATGTTGCAACCAGCAGCGTCGTTGCGACCATCCCTTCCGGTGGGGTAAACAACCTTCAAGGGGTAGCCGTACACCCTAGCGGCGCGCGCGTGTACGTAACAGACAACCCTGGCACAAACGTTTTCGTCTTTGATACCGCTACCAATACTGTATTGACCTCGATAAACGTCGCCGCAAATCCATTCGGAATTGCGATCAACGCTGCGGGTACTCGAGCTTATGTGGCGCACGCCAATGGTACGACGGTGTCAGTGCTTGACGTCACCAATAACACCGTATTGACGTCGATAACTGTCACCGCTAATCCAGTCGGTGTCGCAATAACCCCGGATGGCGCGCGCGTCTACGTGACCCACAATCCAGGATCCGTTGTAACGGCAATAGATGCCGCTAGCAATACCGTGCTGACCACCATTCCTGTCGGGACAGACCCGCAGGGCATCGCGATTACACCCTCTGGTTCTCGAGCCTATGTTGCTAACTTCAACAGCGGAACCGGAAGCCTGATTGACACCACCACGAACACCGTCATTTCCACTGTTCCAGTAGGTTTTGCTTACGGAGTCGCCATAAAGTCCGATGGCAGTCGTGCCTATTTTTCTGACGCTGGAGGGCAGGTGAGAGTCGTCGACACAACTTCCAATACCCTCGTTGCAACTGTGCCGGTCGGCACTGATTTGCGGGGCATCGGCGTGACGCCAGATGGCGGACGCGTATTTGCGGCTGACATTGTTGAGAACAGGGTGCATGTCGTCGACACGGCCAGCAACACGGCCCTTGCATCTATCGTAGTCGGTACTACGCCCTACGCCTTCGGTCTCTTCATCGGCGGCCCTGCTCCCGGCGCCCCCGCCATCAGCATCACCGGCACGCCAGCCTTCCCCGCGACCGCGGTCGGCAATTCCAGCGCGGTGCAAACGATCACCATCACCAACTCCGGCACGGCGACCCTGTCGCTGGCCGGCATCACGCATACGGCGCCGGGCCTTTACCCGGATACCACCGGTGGCGGTGCGCCGAACGCGGCGCACTGGTGCGGATTTGGTTCTGCCGCGGGGGGAGCGCCGCTGGCAGGTGGTCCGATCAACATCGCGCCGCTCAGTACCTGCCTGCTGAATCTCATCTTCGCGCCAAACGTGACCGGTGCGCTGCCCGCCAGCATCGTCATCACGTCCAACGCGCCGACCAGTCCGACGACGATTTCGCTAACCGGCACCGGCCTCGCGCCGAATGCATCCATCACGCCCCCCTCGATCCTGTTTGGTAATGCGCCGGTCAGCCTCGGTGTAAATCAGGTGTCGACTTTCAACAACCCCTCGGTGGTCCCCTACACGATTACCGCGCTTTCGGCCGGCGGACTGGGGTTCTCGGTGGCGGCCTCCGGTGCGAGCCCCTGCAACGTCGGTGCGATCGTCAACGCTGGCGGCAGTTGCACCTACACCGCGACATTCACAGCGGCCGGACCGGGAAGCTCCAACGGCACGGTAACGGTCGGGTTCCAGCCGTTCGGTGCGGGCCCTAGTTACAACGCGACACAAAATACCAATGGCAACGGGTTTATCCCGCCTTCGACCAATGCGCCGTCATCGATCAATTTTGGCAATGTGCCGATAACGCTTACGGTTTCGCAAAACTTTACCTTCACCAATAACTCCAACCTCACCGCGTTTCCGACGGCCTATACCTTGACGAGTCTGAACACCACCGGTCTGGGGTTCGCGGCCGTGGGTAGTGGCGGGACGCCGTGTGCCGTCAGCCTCGTGCTGCCCGCGGGTGCGAGTTGCGGTGTGACCGCGACATTCCAGATCGGCGGAACCGGATCGTCAAGTGGCACCACATCGATTGGATTCCAGGCAGGGCTCGGCGCCAATCCGGTCAATACCGCCAGCGTTTCGCTAGGTGGCAACGGGATTTTGATGCCCTCATCGCTCGCACCGACCGGCGCGGCCTTTGGCAACGTCGTCGTCGGAACGCCGGTGTCGCAGGCATTTACCTTCACCAACGATTCGAATTTGAGTGCATTTCCGAGCACCTACACGATCACCAGTTTCACCACCAGCGGGCTTGGCTACACGGCCGTCGGCAGCGGTGCCACGCCTTGTGCGGTTAGCCTGATGCTCGCGCCTGGGGCAAGTTGCGGCGCGACGGTCACATTCCTGATTTTGGGAACCGGTTCATCCAGCGGCACGACCACGATTGGCTTCCTCGCAGGGCTTGGGACCGATCCACCGTATTCGCGGGTATTCGGCTCCTCGGGTAACGGTGTCCTTGGACCGGTGCCCGCGATTACCAGTGCGACGACCGCCGCTGGTGCGGTTGGCTCTGCATTCATTTATCAGGTCATTGCCACCAACGCACCAACCAGCTTCGGCGCCAGTGGCTTGCCCGCGGGGCTTAGCATCAATGCGGGCACCGGACAGATTTCGGGCACACCTACGGGGGCTGGTACTTTTAACGCGACGATAACCGCCACCAACCTGAGCGGAACAGGCAGTCAGGCGCTCACGATTACCGTTGCCGCCACGCCCTCACCGACGATGACAGTAGCATTCGCGCCGACGAGCGTGCTCACCAGCACCAACGCCACGCTGACTCTGACACTCAGCAATCCGAACGCGTCGCCAGTCATCATTTCGATTGGCGGCTCCGTGGCGATGCCCCCCGGCCTCAACGTGTCCGGTCTCGTCGATGGCTGTAGCGCCTCCGCGTCCATCGTGGTATCCACAGTGACCACCATCAATCTCGGCATGGCCGGTGCCATTCCCGCGATGGGCAGTTGCACCATCACCGTGCAGGCGCAGAGCGCATCGGCGGGCTCGTTCCCGGTCACGGTCTTGCCCGGAAATCTGGTGACATCTGCAGGTAACAACACCAATACCAGCACGGCCACACTGACCGTAACGCTACCGGTGCCCGTCGCCACGGTCTTGCTGGAGAGTCCTGTTGGTGCGACAGGCACCGCAGCAGCGAGCGCCTCCACCGGCGCGCTCGTTGGACTCAAGCTCGCCATTGCCACGCCGATCGGTCCCGGCTTCACGGCGGGTGCGTTCAGCATCACCTATCCTGCCGGCGTCGTGACCGCCGCTACACCCGCAATCTTGAATAGCTGCGGCGGCGTCATTACCGCCGTGGCTGGCGGCAATACGGTTTCTGGCAGCGGCCTCGCGTTGGGTGGCAGCAATCTCTGCGCGGTGCGGGTCAATGTTGTTAGTGCTGCCACCGGCGCCTACCTCTTTTCCTTCCCGGTCGGTGGATTGAGTACGTCCAGCGGCGGCAACGCCACCGCGACCAATGCCACGCTCACCGTCACCCCGGCCCCCACACCCGCCGTCACCCTGACGCCACCCTCGGTCAGTTTTGGCACCCGCACCGTCAACACCACCAGCCCGCCGAGCACGGTCACATTAGGCAACTCGGGGAGTGCACTGCTGACCATCACCAGCATCACCGCCAGCGGCAACTTCGCCGTCACCAGCAGCTGTCCGATCGGCCCGGCCACCCTCGCCGTCCTCCTCGGTTGCCCGATCAGCATCACCTTCACGCCATTGAGTGCCGGCGCCCTG
>JANOQY010000380.1:0-2144 GCA_031414995.1 Betaproteobacteria bacterium | reverse complement strand
TCGCTGAATTTCTGGCGCGCTGATCTATTTTTTATGCAGTGAATTTCGATAAGCTTTCTGCTGTCACACTGTGCATCAACTAATTGCCGCATCACAGGAAAAACCATGAATTCAGAAGTGTCCTCAACCCTGCCCGCACCTTCGCGCCGCTGGCTCGCGCTGGCCGCATGGGTGGCACTGTGTGTCGCGGTCGGCTTCGTCATCGGCTATTTCTTCAAACCCGGCGCTTGGTACGCCGCGCTCGAAAAACCAGCGTTCAATCCACCCGCCTGGTTGTTTGCGCCGGTGTGGACGGTGCTCTACGTCGCGATGGGTGTGGCGGCGTGGCGCATTTGGTGTTTGCCGGTATCGGTTGAACGCAAATTGGCGCTGCGCCAGTTCGGCGTGCAACTGATATTAAATGCCGCATGGTCACCGGTGTTTTTTGGTGCGCAATCGCTGGCAGGTGGATTGGCTGTCATCGTCTTAATGCTGTTCGCGATTGCCGCCACCATCCAGCGTTTTCATCCGCTCGACAAACCCGCTGCGTGGCTGTTAGCCCCGTATCTTGTGTGGGTGTCATTTGCGACATTGCTCAATGTGGCATTCCTGGCGCTGAACGGGAAATTCTGGGATTAAAAAGAGCAAGAACGCCAGTGGACGCGCGTTTCCGGGCACTTTTGCCCTGTAAAGTCCGCCGCTATTGGAGTTTGAATATTTGTCCCCATGTATGCTCAATACCTCTCAGGAGCACACCATGATTGAACTGACTGTGAACGACATGACCTGCGGCGGCTGTGTTGCCAGCATTACACGCGTGGTCAAGGGCCTCGACGCCAACGCCACAATAAACGCCGACGTTGCGAGCAAACGTGTGAAGATTGAAAGCACAATTAATAGCGATAAAGTGATCGCCGCTATTTCGGATGCGGGTTATCACCCGGTGATGGCGTAGTTATTTGCCTCTCCCCGGTGAGGGAAAGTAGTAGTAAAAAAATGAATCTCCAAATCACCGGCATGACCTGCGCCTCCTGCGTTGCCCGCGTTGAAAAGACGCTTCTCGCGCTGCCGGGTATCGACGCTGCCACCGTTAATCTCGCCACCGAAACCGCGACGCTCTACGCTGCCGCGCCCATCAACGTCGCCGCTGTTGTTCAGGCAATTGAAAAATCCGGCTACGGCGTCGCTGAACAAACGATCACACTCAATATTACCGGCATGACATGCGCCTCCTGCGTTGGGCGCGTCGAGCAGGCCTTGGCTAAAGTGCCCGGTGTATTAAAGGCAACGGTAAATCTGGCGACTGAACAGGCCGTTGTGTTGGTCGTGTCGGGTGCCGTGACCTTTGATGTGCTCATTGACGCGATCAAGCGAGCCGGCTATGGCGCAACCAAAGTCGAAGCCGGATCCGACAAACCCGCGCCGTTCAGCAACCCGGCACTCCCGGTCATCATCGCAGCCGTGTTGAGCTTTCCGCTTGTGTTGCCAATGCTGGCTGAACCATTCGGTGCGCACTGGATGCTGCCCGGCTGGCTGCAGTTTCTGTTGGCGACACCCGTGCAATTCATCCTCGGCGCGCGTTTCTATCGCGCCGGCTGGAAGGCGCTGCTGGCCAAAACCGGCAATATGGATTTGCTGGTGGCGCTCGGTACCAGCGCGGCTTACGGCTTGAGCGTGTATCAGTGGCTGGCGGCGCCGGCAGGTGCGATGCCGCATCTCTATTTCGAGGCCAGTGCCGTGGTCATCACGCTGGTCCTGCTGGGCAAGTGGCTGGAAGTGCGCGCCAAGCGCCAGACCACCGACGCGATTCGTGCGCTGAACGCCTTGAAGCCAGAACGTGCGACGGTGCGCAAAGATGGTGTTGATGCCGATGTCGCGCTGTCCGCCGTCGTGGTGAACGATATTGTGCTGGTCAAGCCGGGTGAGCGCATCGCGGTGGATGGCGAAGTGATCGAAGGCGAGAGTTTGGTGGATGAATCGCTCATCACCGGCGAAAGCTTGCCGGTCACTAAGCGCGTCGGTGAGCGTGTCACCGGAGGTGCCGTGAATGGCGAAGGCTTGCTGTTGGTGAGGACGTTGGCGGTGGGTGCCGAGAGCACGCTATCGCGGATTGTGCGGTTGGTCGAATCCGCGCAGGCCGAAAAAGCGCCGATCCAGCGGCTGGT
>JANOQY010000379.1:0-5292 GCA_031414995.1 Betaproteobacteria bacterium | reverse complement strand
GCCGTGACTGCCACCGGCGGGGATGTGCGCGTGACTAATGCCGCACCGCGTACACTCGATGTCGTGATCGAGAAACTCCGTGATGCCGGCGCGATAATCACCACGTCCGAGAATGAAATTCATATCGTGAGCAGCGCCCGTCCCAAGGCCGTTAATCTGCGCACCGCGCCCTATCCCGCTTTTCCGACCGACATGCAAGCACAGTTCATTGCGCTAAACACTATCGCCGATGGAACAGCTATCGTGACCGAAACGATTTTCGAAAATCGGTTTATGCACGTACAAGAGCTGGTTCGGCTGGGTGCAAAAATCGATATTGAGGGCAACACGGCTATCGTCAACGGGCTGCCAAAACTGACTGGTGCGACCGTAATGGCGACCGACCTTCGCGCGTCAGCTTGTCTGGTGATTGCCGGGCTGGTAGCCGAGGGCGAGACGGTGGTGGATCGCATCTATCATCTTGACCGCGGCTACGACCACATCGAAAAGAAACTCGTGGCACTGGGCGCTGACATCGAGCGCATCAACTAATCATGACTAATTTGAATGGTGTCACCACCATTGCTTTATCGAAGGGTCGTATCTTCGACGATACGCTGCCGCTATTGGCCGCCGCAGGCATCGTGCCGCTGGACGACCCGGAAAAATCGCGCAAACTCATTATTGCCACCAATCGTGCTGACGTGAGGCTGGTGATTGTGCGCGCCTCCGACGTGCCCACTTATGTGCAATACGGCGCGGCCGACTTGGGTGTCGCGGGCAAGGATGTGTTGCTGGAACATACCGGTGGCGGCCTCTACCAGCCGCTGGATCTCAATATCGGCAAATGCAACATGATGGTCGCGGTGCGTGAAGGCTTTGACTATGCCGCCGCCGTCAAACGCGGCGCCCGCCTGAACGTCGCGACAAAATTTGTACAGACGGCCAGTGAGCATTTCGCCACCAAGGGCATGCACGTCAATCTCATCAAGTTGTATGGCTCGATGGAGTTGGCGCCACTGACCGGATTGGCCGACGCGATTGTCGACCTTGTTTCGACTGGCAGCACGCTAAAAGCGAATCACCTGGTAGCGGTTGAGCAAATAATGCCAATTTCCAGCCGCCTCATTGTCAATCGCGCCGCGTTGAAATTAAAACGCGATGCAATTCAGCCGCTGCTGGATGCCTTTGAGCGTGCGGTTACAAAATGAGCGTAGTAATTAGTGCGTTTAGTTCGCGAGACGCCGACTTTCAGGTCAGGCTCGACAAGTTGCGCGCGTTTGAATCCGCGCAGAATGTCGACACGGATCAAAGGGTAACCGAAATCCTGGCGGCGGTAAGAGCGCGCGGAGATGCGGCACTGCTTGAATTCACACATCGTTTTGATCGCTGGCAGCCCGCTTCAGCTGCAGAGTTGGAAATTCCACGTGAACAGCTTCAATCTGCGTTGGCAAAGCTCGCCCCCGACATTCGCGTGGCACTGGAGACGGCAGCGGCAAGAATTCGCAAGTATCACGAGCACCAGCGCCAATCCTCATGGACATTTACCGAGCCCGATGGCACGGTATTGGGGCAGCAGGTTACGCCGCTGGATCGCGCGGGGCTGTATGTGCCAGGCGGCAAAGCGGCGTATCCTTCATCGGTATTGATGAATGCGATTGCCGCGAAAGTTGCAGGCGTAGCGGAGCTCATCATGGTGTCGCCAACGCCGGATGGCGTGATCAACGAAACCGTGCTCGCGGCAGCTGCACTGGCTGGCGTGGATCGGGTATTTCGCGTCGGTGGCGCGCAGGCTGTTGGCGCACTGGCTTACGGGACGGCAACCATTCCGCCGGTGGACAAAATCGTCGGGCCGGGCAATGAATACGTCGCGGCTGCAAAGCGGCAGGTGTTCGGTGTGGTCGGCATCGACATGGTCGCAGGGCCATCCGAAATTCTGGTGATTGCCGACGGCACCAGCGACCCAGACTGGGTGGCGATGGATTTGTTCAGTCAGGCCGAGCACGACGAGATTGCCCAGGCCATTTTGCTAAGCCCCGACGAAGCTTTCATTGCCAAAGTGGTAGTTAGCATAGAAAAACAGATAAACAAGATGCCGCGTGCCGACATCATTCGCGCCTCGCTTGCAAACCGTGGCGCATTAATCCAAGTGCGTGATTTGGCTGAAGCGTGTCACATTTCCAACCAGTTGGCACCCGAGCATCTTGAGTTGTCGGTTGCAGACCCGAACGCACTACTGCCGCTGATTCGCCATGCCGGCGCTATTTTCATGGGCGTGCATTCTTCAGAGTCGTTGGGTGACTACTGCGCCGGGCCAAATCATGTGCTGCCGACATCGGGTACCGCGCGCTTTTCTTCGCCGCTAGGCGTGGTCGATTTCCAGAAACGCTCATCCATCATTCAGGTTTCAGCTGCAGGCGCGCAGACTCTCGGTCTGGTGGCAGCGAGATTGGCACGCACCGAGGGGCTGGAGGCTCACGCGCAATCGGCTGAATACCGGCTAAAGCAATGACAATGCCGACGATAACGACAACGCGCGCGAGTGAGTTGATTCGGCCCGAGATTCTCGCGCTGTCGGCTTACCCGGTTCCTTCTAGCACCGGCTTCATCAAGCTCGATGCGATGGAAAATCCGTACACTTTTCCAAAGGCGTTAGTGCCACAGTTGATGGTGCATCTGGCTGAGGCCTCGTTGAATCGCTATCCCGATGCCAGTGCCAGCGCGCTGCGGGATGCCATTCGTGAAGCCATGCAGATTCCAACGTCGGCAGACATTGTGCTCGGTAATGGATCAGATGAAATCATTCAGATCATCGCCGCCGCCTGTGCAAAGCCCGGCGCCACATTGCTTGCGTTTGAGCCGTCGTTTGTGATGTTCAAAATGATCGCGACATTCTGTGGCCTGCAATATGTCGGTGTACCACTCACTGCCGACTTTGCCATCGACATTGATGCAACGCGACTGGCCATCAAAAGGCACCAACCCGCCGTCGTCTTTATTGCTTATCCAAACAATCCCACCGGCAATTTATTCAGTCGCGACGTGATCCGCGAAATCATCACCATGTCTCCCGGCCTTGTGGTCATCGACGAAGCCTACTTCGCATTCTCAAGCGACTCATTCCTGGATGAGATCGCCAACTTTCCAAATGTGGTGCTGATGCGCACGGTCTCCAAGCTGGGGCTGGCCGGTCTTCGTCTGGGTTTGCTTGCCGGGCATCCGGAATGGATTCGCCAGTTCGATAAAGTGCGTTTGCCTTACAACATTAATAGCCTCACGCAGGCAGGTGCTACGTTCGCGCTCAAGCACTATGCGGCATTGCTGGAGCAGGCCGCGACACTTTGTGCAGAACGCACACAAATGTCTGCGGCATTGAGCGCCATGCCGGGGGTGACGGTGTTTCCATCCCAGGCAAATTTTGTGTTGATTAAAGTGGGTGACAGCGAGAAAACGTTCAACGCATTGCTCTCGCGTAAAATTCTCGTAAAGCACACAGGTGTATCTCATCCGCTGTTACAAAATACGCTTCGCATCACGGTAGGTACACACGCCGAGAACACCGCTTTCCTTAACGCATTGCGCGACACAATCTAATTTTCACAGCCGACCATGAGAACCGCCGACGTCACACGCAACACCAAGGAAACACAGATCCGCATTGCCATCAATCTCGATGGCAAAGGCGAAGCGAAGCTCGATTCTGGTATTCCATTTCTTGATCACATGATCGATCAGATCGCCCGCCACGGCATGATCGACATCGAATTGAAGGCAACGGGCGATCTCAATATCGACGCGCACCACACCGTCGAAGACATTGGCATCACGCTGGGCCAGGCCGTGACACAGGCGCTGGGTGACAAAACCGGCATTCGTCGCTACGGTCACGCGTATGTTCCGCTCGATGAAGCGCTTTCCCGCGTGGTGATCGATCTCTCCGGTCGGCCTGGGCTGGAATATCACATCAACTTCACGCGGGCGCGGGTCGGCGAATTTGATGTCGATTTGTTTTACGAGTTTTTTCAGGGCTTCGTCAATCACGCGCTCTGTACGCTGCACATCGACAATCTGCGCGGCGTGAATTCGCATCACCAGATCGAAACCGCCTTCAAGGCTTTTGGTCGCGCATTGCGCATGGGTTGCGAACTTGATGCGCGTGCAGCGGGCATCCTGCCTTCAACCAAAGGCGCTTTCTAGTGTACTGCTTCATAATTGATGTGACTTATTTTCGTGATCACTAATCTGCTCCTTCCCCCGGCCACGGGGGAAGGCGGGATGGGGGCGATTCTAACGTCGATGCGCCATTTGCAAAGACGCCTCCATCCCGACCTTCCCCCACATAGCGGGGGAAGGAAATGTTGTCACCGGCCATTGCGGCTTTTTCGATTAAGTCGCAAACAGAATGCAACACTGCACTAGTCCCTGAACTCTCGCGTGCGCCATACAAAAAATCATGCAAAAAATTGTAGTGGTCGATTACGGAATGGGCAATCTGCGCTCGGTAGCCAAGGCGTTTGAGTTCGTTGCGTGTGAGTATTTCGCGGATGTGGATGTCATCGTGAGCGACTCGCCGCAACAGGTTGCCGATGCCGACCGCATCGTTTTTCCTGGTCAGGGTGCGATGCCCGATTGCATGCGCTATTTGCGGGAGAGCGGTCTTGAGGAAGCGGTGCGTCACGCTGCGGCGAACAAGCCCTTTTTTGGCGTATGCGTAGGCATGCAAATGCTGTTTGATCGCTCAGAGGAAGGCGATACGTCAGGGTTGGGGCTATTCGCTGGAAAGGTGAAACTTTTTCGCCCCACAGACCGGATGCAAAAAGTGCCGCATATGGGCTGGAATACTGTCACACAAACGCGCGCGCACCCGTTGTGGCAAGATATTGCCAATGGAGAGCGTTTTTACTTCGTGCATAGTTATTTCTGCGAACCCACCGACAACATTAATACTGTTGCAAAAACTGACTACGCTGGCCCCTTCGCTGCGGCGATAGCTCGCGATAATATTTTTGCCACTCAATTCCATCCTGAAAAAAGCCATCGCGCAGGGCTCACTCTTTACAAAAACTTCCTGTCCTGGACGCCCAGCTAGCACCGCGCTCTGGCAGACGTTCAAATAATCCACCCCCCCTTTTTTCCCACTCTGCAACCTCACACATCATCATGTTGATCATCCCGGCAATCGACATCAAGGACGGCCACTGCGTGCGACTCGAACAAGGCGACATGCAGCGTGCTACCGTGTTTTCCGACAATGCAGGCGAGACCGCGCGACGATGGAAGGAACTCGGCGCGACGCGATTGCATGTGGTCGAT
>JANOQY010000378.1:0-2213 GCA_031414995.1 Betaproteobacteria bacterium | reverse complement strand
CGCCGGATAATGCGCCGCGCCGCTTACCGCGTGCAAGGTATAGGCATGGCGCGACGACGCCGAGCGGTTAGCCTCGGAGAGATGGGGAAACTCGCCGTTCAGAACAATCAGCGTGCCTTTGGACACCTCTAGCCACTCGAGGCCGCGCATATCCCAATCGAGATCGGGTTGAACAGTATCCATTCGCAATAATCCGTCGCTATGCTTTCTGTAAATTTCCCGCAGTCCTTTTCGGTGCTCACCGGGCAAACCACCCAAACAGCCATTGCCGCGGTGCGCATCTTCGATGGCGAACCAGAATCCGACCACCGATTGCGGTTCGGTATAGAGAAACGTGGAGTCCTGATGGCAGACGACCTCGCCGCCGATGCCCGGCTGCTTGAAGATATACATCGACTGCACCAATTTCGGATTGGTAAGCCCGATGGCATCAGCCACGGCCTGTAACTGTTTGCCTCGCGAAAACGCGTTGAATACCGGATCAAGGTCGTGCATCGCGTGGCCAAGTTTGTTGACCGCTTCTGTTAAGGGCACGCACAATTTTCCATCGCAATCGAAAGCGCCTTCCTCGAAAAACACGCCGATGCGGTTCGCAGATTCTTCAAAGTAAGCGTCCTTGGCGTGGCGATTGTCGCGCGTGGAAAATACTGTGCCCGACGCGGCAGGCGCGTTTTCCTCGACCAATTCCAGCGCGCGTTGCTTTAGCAAATCGCATTGCGCGGCTGACACAAAATCTTCGATCACGACCACGCCATCGCGAGCATAGGCGTCGCGCGCGTCGCGGGAGAGACCGAGTTTTTCGTCAAAGCGGCAGCGGTGAACCATACGGTTTCCTGAAGTACATGTGCTCATTATTTTGGCACAGCGCACCAAGTATCGGCGATTACATAAAACGCCATTTGACGGGCATCACGGCACATAAATGCCCGGACAGGCACGCCAGTGCTGGGGTTTACATAACTTAGCGGCCTCACTTGCCAAACGTAATTCTGCCCGTCTTCAGCCCCACCTTGATCGTATCCTTCGCCGCAAATTTCCCTTCAAGCAGCGCTTTCGACAACGGATTCTCCAGCTCCTGCTGAATCGCCCGCTTCAATGGCCTTGCGCCGTAAACAGGATCAAAGCCGGCCTTGGCAATTTCTGCGAGCGCTTCATCGCTGACGACCAAGCCAATTTCCATCGCCGCCAATCGTTTCTCCAGCCGCTTCAATTGAATCTTTGCAATCGCCGCAATTTGCGCTTCGCCGAGCGCATGAAACACCACGATTTCATCGATACGGTTAATAAACTCAGGACGGAAATGGGTTTTCACATCCCCCATCACGGCGAGTTTGATCACTTCGTAATCGGAGCCTGACATCGCCTGAATTTGATGCGAGCCGAGGTTGGAGGTCATCACGATCACGGTATTTTTGAAGTCCACCGTGCGGCCTTGTCCGTCGGTCATACGGCCATCGTCGAGCACTTGCAGCAACACGTTGAACACGTCCGGGTGCGCCTTTTCGACCTCATCGAACAGGATCACGCTGTAGGGTTTTCTGCGTACCGCTTCGGTGAGGTAACCACCTTCGTCGTAACCGACGTAACCGGGAGGTGCGCCTAGCAAGCGCGCGACGGAATGTTTCTCCATGAATTCGGACATGTCGATGCGGATGAGATGATCCTCTGAATCGAACATGAATTCGGCCAGCGCTTTACAAAGTTCGGTTTTACCGACGCCGGTTGGCCCCAAGAACAGGAAAGAACCGTAGGGACGACTAGGATCACCCAAGCCCGCGCGTGATCTACGAATTGCGTCGGATACAAGACGTACGGCTTCGTCCTGCCCCACAACGCGCTTATGCAAATTGTCTTCCATCTTGATGAGCTTTTCGCGCTCGCCTTGCATCATTTTTGAAACCGGAATTCCGGTAGCACGCGATACAACTTCGGCAATCTCATCCGCGCCAACCTGCGTACGCACGAGTCTGGTCTTGGCCTGCTTGCCCTCAGTTTTTTCTGCCTGATGCAGCTGCGTTTCAAGTTGCGGCAACTTGCCGTATTGGAGCTCGGCGAGCTTGTCGAATTGGCCCTTGCGTTGCAGATCGGCCATTTGCGTCTTGATCGATTCGATCTCCTCGCGAATATGTTGCGTGCCCTGCACTTGTGCTTTTTCAGCCTTCCAGATTTCTTCAAGGTCCGAGTATTCCTTCTCGAGCCGCTTGATCTCTTCT
>JANOQY010000377.1:0-1507 GCA_031414995.1 Betaproteobacteria bacterium | reverse complement strand
CGCCACAGGAAAATCGAGTGCACTAAGCCACTTTAAGAGAAACCATTAGCCAAACGGCAGGGATTGCCAAGCCAGCCGACAATTTATTCGGGTGGCCCCGTGGGGTTTTCAGGTGTGGCTGAAGGCTGCGCTGCTGACTTGTCTCCGCGCAAAATATTCATTGCAGCCATCACATAGCCTGACAGCGCGTACACCACGAACATGCCCCACAGCACGTGTGAAGGCTCAATCGTGACGACGAGATAAACCACGAAAATTACCGGGATCACCCAGAACGGCACACTACGCCGCAGATTGAAATCCTTGCCGCTGAAGTAACGAATATTGGTCACCATCGTGATGCCGGCAAACACCGTCAACCCCCACGCGATCCAGCGCACATCGCCGCCACGAATCTGGTAATCATTCAACACCCAGATCAATCCCGCCACCAGCGCCGCCGCCGCCGGACTGGGCAGGCCTTGAAAGTACTTCTTGTCGATCACGCCGATGTTGGTATTGAAACGCGCCAGTCGCATCGCGGCACAGGCGCAGTAAATAAACGCCCCCGCCCAGCCCAATTTTCCCATCGGTTGCAACGCCCACGCGTACATCACCAATGCGGGTGCCGCGCCGAACGAAACCATGTCCGACAAACTATCGAGCTGTGCACCAAATTCACTTTGCGTGCGCGTCATCCGCGCGACGCGCCCATCGAGCCCGTCGAGAATCATTGCGCAAAAAATCGCAATACAGGCAATCTCAAACTTGCCATTCATGCCCTGCACAATCGCGTAAAAACCCGCGAACAGCGACGCGCACGTGAACAGGTTAGGCAAAATGTAAATCCCCTTCCTGCGGCGCTCCGGATCGAGAAGGCCTTTGCGAATCTTTGGCACAGGCGCGGTCATCGTTTGCCAGCCGTTTGCAGGCCGCGTAATTGAGGGTTGATTTGCATGCCGCTATTCTAACGGAAGGCCCGTGTCGGCAGGGTGACCGATTGGCATGTTACCCATCGTCTCGCCCATGCGAATCGCGCCTGTTGGCGACCATTTCGGATTGAATTGCAACTGACCATTTGCAAACAGCATCACCACAGTGGAGCCGAGCAAAAATCGGCCCATCTCCTCACCTTTTTTTAACACCACTGGTTTGTCAGCGTAAGTCCATTCGCGGATATTCCCGGTGCGCGGCGGATTCACCACGCCATGCCACGTCGTCGCCATGCTGCCGACAATAGTGGCACCGACCAGCGTCAACACAAACGGTCCATAGTCAGATTCAAATACGCAGACCACACGTTCGTTGCGCGCAAACAGGCCGGGCACGCCACGCGCCGTTGTCGGATTCACCGAAAACAAGGCACCTGGCACATAGATCATTCGCGTCAAACGACCATCGCACGGCATGTGGATGCGGTGGTAATCCTTGGGACTCAGATATAACGTCGCAAATTGGCCGTCATGAAATTTCGCGGCCAATGTTTGATCGCCACCGACCAGCGCAGTTGTTGTGTAGTGATGTCCCT